>JBDTZT010000572.1:0-3410 GCA_040005005.1 Actinomycetota bacterium | reverse complement strand
CTTCGCCGGTCATCTCGAAAATGCCGATTTCGTTTGCCGCGCCGAAACGATTTTTGGTGGCGCGAATGATGCGGTGATTGTGATGGCGGTCGCCTTCAAAATAAAGCACGGTGTCAACGATATGCTCCAAGGCTTTCGGTCCGGCAATCGAACCTTCTTTGGTGACGTGACCGATCAGAAAAACGGGCGTGTCGGTTTGTTTGGCGAAAATCATAAATGCTCCGGCAACTTCGCGCACTTGCGAAACCGAGCCGGGCGCGGATTCGATCCTTTCGCTGAAAACGGTTTGAATCGAATCAACGATCACATAATCGGGCTTTAATTTATCAATTTCCGCGAGGATGTTTTCGAGATTGGTTTCGGGCAAAAGAAAAAGATTTTCGGCGTTGATGCCGAGCCGTTCGCCGCGCATTTTGATTTGTCTTTCGCTTTCTTCGCCTGAAACATAGAGAACTTTCGCATTAGTTTTGCTGAGATTATCGGCAACCTCAAGAATTAAGGTTGATTTACCGATTCCCGGCGAACCGCCGATTAAAACGAGCGAACCGGCGACAATTCCGCCGCCTAAAACTCTATCGAATTCTTCGATGCCGCTTGAATTTCGCGCATCGTCCTGCGATTCGATGGCGCTGTAAGAAATAGGTTTGACAATGCGAAAAGCATCTGCGCCGAGACGGGCGTTTGAAGTGACGGCTTTGCCTGTCGTTTGCGGAGACGGGCGAAATTTTTCTTCGACGAAGCTATTGAATTCGCCGCAGTCGGCGCATTTTCCCCAAAATTTACTTTCCTGTCTGCCGCAGTTTTGGCAGACGAAAATTGTTGCACGTTGTTTTGCCATAATATTTGAGAAGTCACAGTCCAGAAGTCAGAATACAGAAGTCGGAAAAGTTTTCAAAGTCAGCAATGGCTTCTGGATTCTATCTTCCGACTTCTGTATTCTCAAACAATGCCTGCTCAATCAATTCACGCCTTTGCGGAAAAAGTTGCGCTCATTACCGACGGCGAAAGCCCGATCGGTCGCGCCGTCGCCTTGCAGTTAGCTTTGCAGGGCTCGTATGTGATCGTCGGATTTGCCAATTCGTCGGAAGCGAACAAGTCCGCCATCGCTGAATTGCAAAACCTGGGAACTTTGGCAAATGCGGTCGAAGCCGATATTTCAACGCTCGAAGGCGCGAAAAAACTCGTCGCGGAAGTCGAAAAAATGTTCGGGCGCATTGATTTGCTGGTCAATTGTTTGAAATTCCGTAGAGATTCGACATTTGATGAAACAACCGGAGAAGTTTTTGAAAAAACTTTGAATGCCAATCTGAAAGCGGCTTTTTTTGTCACGCAAGAAGCGGTTCGTTTGATGAAATCGCGTCCGAAACCAAAAATCGTCAATGTCGTTTCGGCGTTGGACACAGACGGCGCGGCGCAGGATGTTTTGTTTGCCTTATCGCAAACGGCAGTTATCGGTTTGACCCGATCGCTTGCAAAATCTCTGCCGAAGAACTTTCGCGTAAATGTGGTTGCCGTCAGCGAAAAGCCGGGAAAAAACGAAAATCTTGATGCGCAATTGTTTCGCGTAAAATCGGGAATTTCCGAAGATGATACGGCGCGCACGATTTTGTTTTTGCTGTCGTCCGAAGCCATCGGCTTGAACGGGCAAATCCTGAAGGTTGAATAAACAGCACAGAATTTTATTCAAGCTAACAAAATCTGTTATTGATTAAATAAATTTCGTGATAAAATTTTTACAGGATGAAACTTGACGTTCTCATAATCAGAATCGGATTTATTGCTCTGCTGATATTATTCGGCTATATTCTCAATCCGTTTGAACATACGCAACGCTTCGGTTTTGCTGAGCTTAGCAACGAATCGCGCCCGTATTTTTCCGCCTTATTCGGGGCAATTATCGCGGTCTTAATTATCGCTTTCGAGATGCGTGTGGCGCGGGCTTCGCTCAAAACGCTGATTGGCGCGGCAATCGGCTCGATTTTGGGAATTCTCGGGGCATTCTTGATCGGAATTTTGATTTCGATTCAGAAAGAAGCGGCAGTTTCCGCCGAAATGCAAACTTTTTTGACCATTTCGCTCGCCTTTTTTATGGGATACATCGGCTTGATGGTCGGTGCGGCGAAAGGCGATTATCTCGATCTGTCGGTGCTTGGCGGAATTTTCAGCGACAAAAATGTGCAGGAAGATTTCCGTATTCTCGATACGAGCGTGATTATTGACGGACGCATCGCCGATGTTGCCGAAACCGGTTTTCTGGGCGGAACTTTAATTATTCCGCAATTTATTTTGACGGAGTTGCAGCAAGTTGCCGATTCACCCGATTCGTCGAAACGCCAACGTGGACGGCGCGGGCTCGATATGCTTCAACGGCTTCGCAACAACTCGAAAATTGATATTCAGATCATCGAAACCGATTTCCCTGCGGTCAAAGAAGTTGATTTGAAACTTATCGAACTCGGCAAACAACTCGATGCGGTGATCGTTACCAACGATTTTAATTTGAATAAGGTTTCGCAACTGCGCGGCGTGCTTGTTTTGAACATCAACGAACTAGCCAACGCCTTAAAACCCGTCGTTTTGCCCGGCGAAGCGATGCGCGTTTTTATTTTGAAAGAAGGCAAGGAATATAACCAGGGCGTCGCTTATCTGGACGACGGAACGATGGTGGTTGTGGATAATGCGCGGAAACTGATCGGTAAAACCGCCGACATTGCCGTCACCAGCGTTTTGCAAACGACCGCCGGAAAAATGATTTTCGGACGGCTTTGGGAAGATAATACGGAGAATTCGGATTCTTCCGTCAACATCCACGATTCCCGCTCGGCATCTTTCCGCAAAGCGACCCGTGAACTTCGCCAGACAACAATTATCGAAGAACTTGAATAGTGGTCAGTGACGAGTTATGAGTGATTGATATTTTTTTATTACTCACCACTCAGCACTCACCACTCAGAACAATGAACATCGCAATCATCGTCGCGGCGGGAAGCGGAACACGTTTCGGCAGCGACAAACCGAAACAATTTCTTGAAATCGGCGGCAAACCGCTTTTAATCCACACGCTCGAAAAATTTGAAAATTGTCCGCTGATTAATGAAATCGTTCTGGTCATTGCCTCCAATCAAATAATAAATTACCGGGAAATCGCCGTCAAACATCATCTGCGAAAGATCGCAAAAATAGTTTACGGCGGAAAAACGCGAGCTGAATCCGTTTTTAAGGGATTCAGCGTCATTGAAAGTGCGACCGCCGAAATAGTCGCCATTCACGACGGCGCACGTCCGTTTGTTTCAATCGAAGAAATCACGGCGACTATCGAAAAAGCAATGCAAACAGGCGCGGCGTGCCTTGTTGCGCCCGTCACCGACACGATCAAGAAAGTGGCGGACGGAAAAATCATCGGGACGATT
>JBDTZT010000571.1:0-3414 GCA_040005005.1 Actinomycetota bacterium | reverse complement strand
TCACGTTTTCCCGACCAAAAAGGTTTGGCGAAAATGATGCAAGAAACCGGTTTTTCGGGCGTCGAATACAAAAACTTAACGGGCGGAATCGCGGCTTTGCATCTCGGCACAAAAATTTAGCTCCGACTATTCACACTTCCGACGATTTTTGTTAAAGTTAGACGAATATAAGTTTTAGCTCTTGGCTTTCCCTGCGGATTCGATGAAATATAAAATCTTTAGTTTCCTGCGCCAGATCGGTTTGCTGTTGCTTGTCGTTTGGACGGTCGTTTCACTCGTCACACTGCTGATCGAACTCGTGCCGGGCGATCCGGCGATCGCCGTTTTGGGCGACAATGCCACGCCCGAACAAATCAATAATTTCCGCCAAAAACACGGACTCGACAAACCCGCATTTTTCTTTTCATACAGCCGCAACGAGGAACTTGACAGAGGAATCGAAGAATTTTCGCGCACTGAAGGCGAAATCAAGCGACGCCAGGAACAGAATTTTATTGAAAGTTTCATCGAAAATGTGACGACCGAATTAAAATTGCGCGAACTCAAATGGCAAGGCGCGGACAATCGCTATCTTAATTACTGGAAAGGCGTTTTGACCGGTGATTTAGGAATTTCTTTTAAAACCGGTCGGCCTGTTTTAGATATGATTTTCGAGCGTTATCCGAACACTATTGAACTCGCCGTGGCGGCAATGTTGATCGCAATTTTGATTGCCGTTCCCCTTGGTGTTCTCGCCGGAACAAACAAAGGCTCGCTGATTGATAATTTTTCTTCGTTTTTCGCGCTTCTGGGAATTTCACTGCCGGGTTTTGTCATCGGGCCCGCGCTGGTTTACCTTTTCGCTGTCAAATTACGAATTTTTGCCGCGACGGGAAACACCTATCCCGAAGATATTGTTTTGCCTGCGATAACTTTGGGCGCGGCACTTTCGGCGATTCTGACGCGGATGGTTCGCAGTTCGGTGATTGAAGAACTCGGCGAAGATTATGTCCGAACGGCTCGCGCCAAAGGTTTGAGCGAGCGAAAAGTAGTTTACAAACACGTTTTAAAAAACGGTCTGATTCCGGTCGTCACGATTTTGGGCTTGCAGCTCGGCGTTTTGCTCGCCGGCGCCATCATCACCGAAACGATATTCAGTTGGCCGGGATTGGGACTGCTTTTGGTTAAAGACGGAATCGGAACCCGTGATTACCGGCTTGTACAAGGTTGTGTGCTGGTCATCAGCGTGACCTACATTTTGGCAAATTCCATGACGGACTTGGTTTACCGATGGCTTGACCCGCGCATCAGACTTTCGTAAATTGTGAATCGTTTAACTTACATCGGACTCGCCATTGCCGCCGTTTTAATCGCTGCGGCGATTTTTGCGCCGTTTATCGCGACGCACGATATTTTTGCCGTTAATACGGCGGCACGATTTTCCGCGCCGTCCGCCGAACATTGGTTTGGAACCGATTCTTTGGGACGTGATATTTTTTCGCGGATTATTTATGGAGCACGAATTTCGCTCGAAGTCGGAATTTCCGTAACCTTGGTTTCTGCCGTTTTCGGAATGTTTATCGGCGCGATCGCCGGGTTCTACGGCGGTTGGGTTGATAAAATTTTGTCGGGTTATCTGTTTAATGTTTTTCTCGCCTTTCCCGGCCTTCTTTTAGCGATTGCGATGGTCGCCTTTCTCGGTGTCGGCCTGGGAAAACTGATTCTTGCCTTGTGTATTATCGGTTGGGTCGGATATGCCCGTGTCATGCGCGGACAGGTTTTAAAAGTTCGTGAATACGATTTTGTACAGGCCGCCCGCGCACTCGGCGCAAGCAATATGCGGATTCTTTTCACACATATTTTGCCGAATGCCGTGCAGCCTTTAATCGTCCAGGCAAGTCTTGGAATGGCGGGCGCAGTGTTATCCGAAGCATCGCTGTCGTTTCTCGGTTTGGGAATCCCGTCGCCCGCGCCTTCCTGGGGAACAATGATTCTTGAAGCCCAACAAACCGGCTTTGACACGATTATGCGAATCGCCCCGCACGCTTTGTTTGTTCCGGGCGTAGCGATTGCTTTAACCGTTCTGGCATTCAACTTTATCGGCGACGGTTTGCGCGAATATCTCGACCCGAAACAACGCCAACGCTGATAGAAATTTTAATCATCAAACCCGTCTTTTTTTACGTTTTTCCTTATTGGTAAATGTTCTCAAATATCTTTCCGCATTTCTTTCCAAATGCGAAAGGTTTCGACAACAGCATTCTTTCTGCCGACAGCTAATCGATTCAATTTGATGTAATCCGAGCGAGCGATACGACTCAAACTGTGTTTCGGAATACATTTGATCAGCCGTTGATTCGTGGGGAAATGCTGGATTTTCCCTTTTGTAATTTTTTAAGTCAATCGGTTCGTCGCCGTCCAGCGTTGGTTTAATATAAATTAAAATTCCGTCTTCCGAATCTCCGCCGTCAACACACGAATATTTGATTTTACCGATTCCGCAGTTGCGTGTCTTTTGCGGAGATTTTTCCATTTCAAACTCGATCGGAATGCCCATATCAACCCGGATTTTGTGAATTGACTTTCCGAAATCGGAAAAACTGAAATCCGCATCACAACCCGCATCGCTGACAACAATCAAATGACACCGCCGTAAAACCATCTCATAGAGTCCCAGATTATCGAAATGACCCCCGTCCGAAAGATAAACATAAGGCTTTGAATCGTCGGTTCCGCCGATTGATTCATCAAGAAAAAGACGGGGCGACCAGCGCGGCGCGGGCTGATCATATGTTTTGTTCAATCCGAGTTTTGTTAAAATCTGAATATATAATTTTTCATAAAACGCTGTATCCGAACCATAAGTTTTTTCACCGCGCCGGCCCGGATTGCCGAGCCACCACCCGAGCCGCACATTGAATAAAACCATTAGAAAGGAAACTGCGGAACTCATTGTGTAATACCCCATATTCGGACTCGCAGCAGCACCCGAAATCGCGGCGGCTGTGCCGAGCGTAATCGCTTTACCGTTTTGTGCATTTAACCCAAAGTTTTCCGAGCTTCGATAATTTCCGCTGCCGTCGCCCATATTTGAACTGCCGCAAAAAAGCGAAGTTGCCGTAAAAGATTCCGCTTTGCGGTTTTGCCAGCGCAAATTGTGCGTTTTGACAAGATTCAGCGTCATATTGACAACGTGAAACGGTTTTTGTTTCAGGCATTTCATCTCAACATTGTCGTTTTCGCTGTCCAATCCCGTAAAACTGTTGGCCGTAAACAAACGCTTTTTCGTTCGTGATGCTCCCAAATAAGCCCGAATCAGCCGTTCCCGATAAATCGAATGAAACGAAAACTTGTTGATATTGATAAAAAATCCCATCACCGCTCCGATTGCCGCTAAAATTATAAACAAGGTCAAATGTGTAAACCTCTTAAAAA
>JBDTZT010000048.1:0-11557 GCA_040005005.1 Actinomycetota bacterium | reverse complement strand
GCTGATCGCGCACGTCGGTAATCTTGAACAAATCGCAAGTCTTGTCAGAGAAATTACGCCGAACGCGCAGAAATTTATCAAAGCCTTTTTTCCTGCGCCGCTGACTTTGGTTTTGCCGAAAGCGGAAAAAGTTCCGCTGATCGCAACCGCGAATTTAGAAACAATCGGCGTGCGAATGCCGAGAAATAAAATGGCGCGTGAATTTTTAAAATATTGCGGAACGCCGGTCGTCGCGCCGTCGGCAAATCTTTCGGGCAAGCCTTCGCCGACCGCGTGGCAAGCCGTGTTTGAAGATTTAAACGGGCGGATTGATTGTATTCTGCAAGGCGAAGCAGCGGAAATCGGTTTGGAATCAACGGTGGTTGACTGCACTTGCGACATTCCGCTCGTTTTACGTGCAGGCGCGATTTCATTGGAAGATTTGCAAAAAATCGTTCCTGAAACTGAAATTTATCAGATTAAAGAAAATGAAGTTGCCCGCAGTCCGGGTTTGAAACACAAACATTACGCGCCGCAAGCAAGAGTGATTTTAATTTCAGATTTCGATTTTCAATTTTCAAATTCAAACGCATTTATCGGTTTAAAAACTCCGCCAAAAACTTTTGAATTGGTAAAAATCTGCGCTTCCGCAGCCGAATACGCACACGAAGTTTTCGCATTTTTCCGCGCCTGCGACCACGCCGAAATTAAAACAATTTACTGCGAAATTGTGGAAGAAAGCGGTATCGGGCGGGCGTTGATGGACCGACTGCGCCGCGCTTCGGAAAATTAATAAATCGTCGGCGCGTCCGAATGCGGCACGAAACATTGGCGGCAACGCGCTTCGTATTTGTCGCTCGCGCCGACTTCGACTCTGGCGGTCGAATCCGAAGTTCGCTGCGAATAATTCGCCGTATTGCCGCATTTGACGCAAATCGCGTGAGTTTTCGTGATAAATTCGGCGACTGAAAGAAGCTGCGGCATCGGTTCAAACGGTCGACCCAGATAATCCTGGTCTAAACCTGCAATAATCACACGTTTGCCGTCGCTTGCCAGTTTGTTGACAGCTTCGACAATTTCCATATCGAAGAATTGTCCTTCGTCAATGCCGACAACCTGCGTGTCGTCTTCGATTTGCGCCATCAATTCCTTCGCCGTCATAACGGGTTTTGAGATATGCGTCATTCCCGAATGCGACGCAATTTGCTCAATCGAATAACGGTCGTCAATTTTCGGTTTGAAAACCTGAACCTTTTGCCGCGCAATCTGGGCGCGCCTCAGTCTTCTGATTAATTCTTCCGATTTCCCTGAAAACATCGAACCGACGATGACTTCAATCCAACCGGTGCCGCCGTCCTGACGCGTTTTTCGGCGTTCTTCCGTATTGTCGAACGCAAATTCTTCAACCATAAAATAACGATAAATTCCTTTTCTGCTAAATATTATTTGGAGGAAAGAAAGATTACCACGATTGCCGCGAAAAGTCATTTTCGTAAAACTTTACAATTCAAAGTTGCGATAATAAAAATCGCTTTTCAATGGTGAAAGTCGGATTGTAATTTACAAAAGATGCTTTGCCGACGTGTCGAAACGCATTGCAATAATGTCAGACCGTTTGCGGAGACGTTAAATTGGTTTGCAATAATGTTGAATTGCTTTGCAATGATGTTGGGTTGCTTTGCGGGGTGTCAGACGCGTTGCAGAGATGTTGAGATGGTTTGCAAGCGTGTTGAGATGGTTTGCAAGCGTGTAGCGCTGCCTTGCCGACATGTTGAGATGGTTTGCGGGCGTAAAAGATACTTTGCAAACGTTAAAAGCTACTTTGCATCGGCAACAGACGAATGATAAAAAGTTTATAATAACGGACAAACAGATTACTGCTTATTTTCGGTCAAATTTTGAGACTGATTCGACAAATTGCCGTTGGATTTCACCATCAATCCGAATTCGTTAATTTTCATCTTTTTTTGATATTCTAAGTTTGTGCAGTTAAAGATTTGCAAGCGATGCAAACGCCCGTTTCTGGCAAACAAGGAATTTTGCCCGCACTGCCCTGCGCCTTACACTTGGAATCAGGAATCGTGGGCCAACGTCGGTTGTCTGTTGGCGATGATTCTGCCGGTTTTTTTATTGGTTTTTGTCTGGCTGTTTTTCTTTTTTGGGATTTTCTTCAGATAAATTAGCCACGAACAAACACGAACGGAGACGAAAATAATTTAAAATTTTTTGTGTTTGTTCGTGGCTAATTTCCAATCAAAAGCGTCGCTATCGCATCAATCAAAACGGAACTATCAGCCTTGCGTGTTTCGTTATTGCACAAAATCACAAAGGCAAGCGTTTCGTCAGATTTTTTCGCGTAACCGGCGAGCGAATTAACATAAGTTATTGAGCCTGTTTTCGCTAAAATTTTTCCCGAAACATTTCCCAGACGACCGCGCAAAGTTCCGTCCACACCCGCAATCGGCAGCGAGTTGCGGAAAATTTCCGCTGATTTTATCTGATTTCCCGCAATCAGCGCCCGTCCGATAGTTTCGGGCGTGAGAAAGTTCAAACGCGACAGACCCGAACCGTCCCGAAGTGATTCGGTTTCCTCGAAACTTACGCCGTTTTCGGTCAGCCATTTTTTGATGACCGAAGTTCCGGCCGAATCGTCGCCGCGCGTTTTTTGCGCTCGCGGATTTTCGTCCGGCGCGGAATCACCGAATTTCTTGCCCAAAGTTCGCAGGATTAGTTCGGCGTAAAGATTGACCGAATCTTTGTTCATCTGATGAACGATGTCGCCTAAACTTTGGCTTTCGAGACTTGCTAATTGAGTCGCGTTTTCAGGCTTAAATTTGTTTTCCGCTTTCCAATCGGCAGATTTCGCTTCGCCTTCGACCGTAATTCCCTTTTTTATCAAAACATCTTTCAAAATCTTCGCCGACCACAACGCCGGATTTTCAACCGCAACGCGCACATCCAAATTTTTGCCTTCGCCCCAAACATAAATTTTGTTGCTCCCGAGTCCGCGTTTTAAGCCGACCGATTCAACCTCCTTAGTTGGCTGAACTTCGCCTGAAAGCTCGACATAATCGGTAGATGGCTCAACTTTTGGCTTGCCGTTCTGCAAACTGACGTTGACCAGATTTTTGTTGATGGTGAGCGCACTTGCTTCGGCGCCGTAATACCATTGCAGTTCATTCCACGCCCAACCGTCGCCGATTGTGTCGCCCGTAAAATAACTTTCGTCGCCGATAATATTGCCTTTTATCTTTTGCACGCTCTTTGCTTTCAGTTGATCAACGAGATTTTCGATACCTTCGTCACTCAAATCCGGTGCGCCTTGCCCGTAAAGAATCAAATCGCCGTTCAATGTTCCGTTTTCAATTTTTTCCTTTGAATAAACGCGCGTTTGCCAGCGGAAATCGGCGCCGAGCCGGTCGAGAGCGACCACGGAAGTAATAATTTTTTGCACCGACGCGGGATTAAAAAGTTTCTGCGCATCACGTGCCGCCAAAACTCTGCCATCTTTCAACGAAACGACAAAAACGCCCCAGCGAGCGTTTACAAATTCGCTTTTTTCGATTAACTCATCAATCTTTTTCGCCAGCGCGACATCTTCCGGTTTCGGCGAAATTTTCAGCGGTTTGGTGAGATTGATATTCGACGGCGGAACTTCAACGGACGGAGTTTCCGGCGTTTCGGGCGGCGATTGCTGCTTATTCCAAAAACACGCTGACGACAAAAGAATCAGCCAAACTGCTAAAAATTTCTTTTTATAAATTTTCATCGTCCAAAAATTTTCGCGTCGCCCGTAAAACATCTTCCACGCTGATTTTATCAATTTCATCGCTTTTAACGACTTCGAGTTTTTCTGTCAAAGGAAAAAAACAAGTCGGCGCACGTTTGTCTGAAATCAGCACGATTGACGCGCCGGCGACCGCCGCCAAGTGCATCGGACCGGTGTCGTTGCTGACTAAAACACGCAAAAATGTCGTTGCCGCGAGCAGCGGTAAAAGTTTTAATTTGTCGAAAATTATCGCGTTTGACGGAAAAATCCGATTAACTTCATCAAGCAAATCAAGTTCTTCGGGTCCGAGAAAAACCAAAACCCGGCAATCTTCGTTTTCCGACAGTTGGCGCGTTAATTCGGCAAATTTTTTAACGCTCCAACGGCGGCTTTTATGTCCCGCGCCGAGAAACAAACCGACAAGCGTTTTTTGTTCAACGCCTAAATCTTGCAAAAGTTTTTTGATTTCCGCAAGCGTTTCGGCGGACGGTTGAATTTTCGCGTAGCGATTGACGTTTTCGATGCCGAGCGGTTTGAGAACGTCCAAATATCTTTCCGTGATGTGTTTTGTTTTATCTTCAAGCGGAGGTTTCGGCGAGAAGTTTCCAAAAAAATCGAGCGAGCGATTTTCACGGTTGGCGTAAAGCCTGGCGCGTGCGCCCGACAGAAAACCGAGCAGATTCGTTTCCGAAAGACTGTGTAAATCAATAATAAAATCGAACTTTCGGCGGCGGATCTCTTTGACGATCCGGCGAATTTTATTGATTGAGCGCAATTTTTTGCCGTCGCGCAGTTCAACGCGGTCAACGATAATTTCGTCATCGAAAACATCGGCAAGTTTAGCAATGACGGCACTTGATTTTCCCAAAAGAATCGTTATCCGCGCCGCCGGAAATTTTTGGCGAATCGCCTGCAAGGCCGGCAAACTCAAGATCACATCGCCCATCTGCCCGAAATGAATGACGAGAATATTTTGCGGATTAAAGTTCAAGATTCAAGATTTAAGATTCAAGACTTATAATAGAAGCACCGCCGTTAAAATTTCAAATTCAGGACATTGAATTATCAATCTTGAATCCCAAATCTTGAATCTATTAAAACTCGCGCAAATCTCGGCCCGTCATTTCGACCGGTTTTTCTAAGCCCAAAATGCCTAAAATCGTCGGCGCAATATCTTCGAGCGCACCGTTGACACGCAATTTCAAATCGTCCGCCGTGTCGTCAATCAAATGAAACGGGACGGGATTGGTGGTGTGTAAATTGTTCGGTTCGCCCGTTACCAAATCCGCCATTTCTTCACAGTTTCCGTGGTCTGAGGTAATTATCGCGACCCCGTTCAGTTCTTGAATTTTTTCGACGATGCCGCCTAAACAAGTGTCAATATACTGAACAGCTTCGATGGTTTTTTCCAAATTCCCGCTGTGCGCGACCATATCGGAGGCAGCCAGATTGACGATAAAAACGTCGTTTTCGCTCGCGTCCAAAGCGCGGAGAAGTTTGTCCGTGACCTTGAAACAACTCATTTCGGGCGATGTTTCAACCGACGTTCTTTTCAGTGAAGGAACGATCACGCGCTGTTCGCACGGATGTTCGTTGTCCGCGCCGCCGTTGAAAAAATAGGTTACGTGCGCGTATTTTTCGGTTTCGGTGACGCGGCAATTGAGCACCCCGTTTTCGGCAAAAACCTGCGCCAGAGCCTTATCTTCGCGTTCTTGTTTGAAGGCGACCGGCAGATTAAAACTACGGTCGTATTCGGTCAGACAGACGGTTTCGAGATGCGGCTTTCTCAATGAAGAAATGTCGGTTTCGTCCTTGACCGAAAGCGATTTGACAAGCTGGCGCATTCGATCGCCGCGATGATTAAAAAAGATCACAACATCGCCGTTTTTTATCCTTGTCAACGGTTCGCCCGATTCTTTCTCTAAAATAATGGGCTGAATAAATTCGTCGGTAATACCGCGCAAAAACGAACTGCGAATCGCCGTCACCGCGTCAAAAGCGCGTTCGCCTTCCGAGTGAACGAGCATCGTATAAACGCGCGCCGTCCGTTCCCAATTCGCATCCCGGTCCATCGCATAATAACGTCCGCAAAGCGATGCAAGGCGCCCGACTCCGATGTCCTGCATCTTGATCTCAAAGGCTTCGGCGTAAACATCCGCCGTCCGCGGCTGAACATCGCGCCCGTCAAGAATGCCGTGTACGAAAACGTCCGTTAAGCCTTCGTGTTTCGCCATTCTGAGCAGCGCAAAAAGATTTTCGGGCGACGAATGAATTTCGCCGTCACTCAAAAGTCCGATCAGATGCACCGCCGCGCCGCTTTCCTTCGCCTTTCCCAAAGCATTTTTGATAACCGTATTTTCAAAAAACTTGCCGCTTTTGATGGCTGTTGCAATCCGCGAAATATCGGTCTGCACGATTCGTCCCGCGCCGATATTGAGATGTCCGACCTCGGAACTTCCCGGCGCATCAGCCATTAAACCGACGCGCAAACCCGAAGCCGCGAGCAGCGTGCGCGGATATTTCTCGCAGATTTCGTCGTAATAAGGCGTGTGCGCGAGCGAGATTGCATTGCCTTCTTTTTTTGAGGTGTATCCCCAGCCGTCAATAATTACAAGTGCCAGCGGTCTTTTTTGTCCGTCGTTCATATTTGATTTAAGGTGCAGATTTGGTAAATGGATGTCTTCAATATGCATCGGGCGCAGGTTTTTCCATCCATCTTTCAGGATGCACAAGAGCGTGGAAACCGAATTTTTCGTAAAGCGTGTGCGCGTCTTTGGTCGCCAGAATCCAACGTCGGAGACCTTGCAGTTCAGGATGCCCGATAATCGTTTCCATCAGCCATTTGCTGAGACCTTTTCCGCGAAATTCTTCGAGGATGTAAACGTCACCGAGATAAGCAAACGTCGCGTAATCGGTCACGACGCGGGCAAACCCTATTTGATTTTCGCCTTTATAGACCCCAAAAGGCAAGGAATTTTTTATCGCCGTCAAGGTTTGTTCCTTCGTGCGGTTATTTGCCCAGTAAGATTCTTCCGATAAAAACTGATGAATCGCCTCGATTTGCAGACGCGCTCGGTCTGTGCTGATTGTAAATTCGCCTTTTTGCCACTCTAAAACTTTCACAATTTATTTAATTTCCACTCTAAATTCTTCTAAGCCAAACTCGTCAGCAATAATATTGCCGATTTTAACTATTTGTTTTGCCTCCGGATTTTCCGCCCAATTTGGATTCACATATTCGTAAACACGATAAATTCCGTCTTTATTGATTTCTACAATATTACTAAATCCATCATTGACTTTATCGCCCTCGTAATTTTTCACCTCCGAAGAATCAGGCAGGGTAAATATTTCTGCTTCGTTTATTCTTTGCAAAATATTTTGCCAATCTGATTTAGGATTAATATAACGATTTTCCGGATATAAATTATCGTTTTTGAACGGCATTCTTTCAACAAACAAAGCCGACCAGTTTTCACCACTTTTTCTTATGATTAAGCCATTAATTCCAAAACGATTAAAAATCCAAAATCTGATCTCAAAATCTCCGTTCGGTAAAGAAATTTCCCTTAAACTTTGAAGCCCGCCTGCTTTCGCACATAAATCTACCGCTTTTTCGAGTGAATAATCTCCCCTTCTTTGAGGAATAATTATTTTCGGCTTTTGTTGCGGTTGTTCGGTATTTTGCGTTTGCTCAATCTTTTGAGAACAAGACAAAAACAACACAACAAAAAGTAAAATCGCAATTCTCATTTTTATTCGGTCTGAAACCGCGCCTTGCAGTTCGGGCATTCAATCAATTTTTTCGTGCCCGAAAGCGGAATTGTCGGGACGATAAAAAAGAGCGTCAAAAAACGCATGCCCGTTTTTTCGGTAAATTGGGCGACCGTGCCGCATTGCGAACAGCGAATCATATCAAGGGTTTTGCCCGCGCCCCAAGTGAAAAATTTTGTGCCGATGATTAAAAACATAATAGTAAAAGATTTTACCGCAATCGGCGGCGATTCCAAATAGAAATTTTAAGTAGTGAACTAAAATTAATATATCGAAACCTATCACATCAGCGGCTCTTTTAAGTTGTCAAGAATGTTTTGATGTAAAATAAAGTTGAAAAAATTCCTGAAATAGTTCAATCTTTGAACAAAAAGCCTTCGAAATTGTTAAAGGAGCAAAAAAAATGAAAGTGATGTGGAAAGTATTGGCGGTAAATTTATTTTTGGTGTGTGCAGTGAGCGCGGCATTTGCACAAAACTATAAGATCAAACAAGTGATGACCATGAACGGGCAGAAAATCGAATCAACCGTTTATGTCAAAGGAGCGCGCAAACGCACCGAAGGCGGCGGCATTATGGGAATCGGCGGCGATGTCGCCAACGTCGAGCAATGCGATTTAAAGCGCAATATCAAAATCAGCGACAAGAAAAAAATGTATGCGGTCGAACCGTTTGATGACGGCGCGGAGACGATGACTCCGACCACCAAACCAACTCCAACAACCAAACCTAAATCGACGCCGACCGTCAAAGGCGGCACGATAACGTATATCTCAAACCTCACCGACACGGGCGAACGCAAACAAATGTTCGGTCTGACGGCGCGGCACGTAAAAACTTCGATGACGATGGAAGCCTCACCCGATGCGTGTATGAAGCAGGATATGAAAATCGAAACCGACGGCTGGTATATTGATCTGCCCGAGTTTTCGTGTCCGATGTTCGCGCGCCCGCAAGTTCCGCAGTATGGCGACGGACAAAGCGGCGGCGGCTGTCGTGACAAAATTACATTTAAAACTTCGGGCAGCGGCAAGCTCGGATTTCCTCTGACCGAAACGCGGACGATGAATATGGGCGATGAAGGAATGAGTTTGACGCAGACGACCGAAACGCTTGAATTCTCGAAAGCGACGCTCGAGACTGCGCTTTTCGACATTCCAAACGGCTACACGCTGACCGCCAATTCGCAGGATTTATACGGTAAACCCGATTATACGGCGATGATGAAAAGCCAGAACAACGGCGATGACGAAGACAAACCGAAAATCTCGACGACAAAAAACATTTCGATGCCGAAACCAAAAAAAGCGGGCGTCATTCGCATCGGCGTTTATGCGCCGACCAATCGCCTGGGCGAAAATGTTTCGACGGCGAATTTGCAGTCTTTTCTGGTTCAAAAATTGACCGGCGGAAACGTTGAAGCCATTGCCGTCCGCTCAGAATCAGATGCGCAAAACGCCAATTGCGATTACGTTTTGACAAGCGATTTTTCCAAACTCAAACAGTCAACGGCAAGTAAAGTCGGCGGAATATTCGGCAAGGTCACCAACACGGACACTTCCGCGACGCGCAATTATGATACTCAGGTTGATTTCAAACTCGTTTCGCTGACGGACGGAAAAACAGTTTCCAACAAAGCCTCGAACAAAACCGAAAGCGATGTTAACCGGGCGGCGGAAGCCGTTCTCGCGGCGGAAGCACAGCAGGTTTTCAGCGCGATTCAAAAATAATCAAAACTTTAACCCCGCAACAGGCGAAAGATTTCAGCAATTTTCTTTCGCCTGTAATTTTGCTAAAAAGTCTTCGACCTCGGCGTTAGATTTCAGCCGGATTATCGTTTTTTCTTTCTCAAAGAGTTTTAATTTCGCCTCGACTGCCGGCTTATTTTTTTTCGGATAATCCCAAATCCATTTGAGAAACTTGAAATCAATTTTTTCGTGACAGCCCTCGGTCATATCGGGACGATTCGTGTTCCGATACGTCAGCCGCCGCTTTAAAATTCGATAGAGACAAACGTGGCGCGGCAAATCGAGAAAAATCGCCGCGTCGCAAGCCGCCAGACGCATTTCCATCGTTCCGCCGAAATTTCCGTCCATGATCCATTCTTTGCCTTTGAGTAAATTTTCGACCGTTTTGCGCCATTCGTCTTTCGGCGGCTGAGTCCAACCGGCCCGCCAGTAAATTCTGTCCAGATGAATAACTTCAATGCCGGTTTCTTCGCTTAGACGTTTTGCAAAAGTTGACTTTCCCGCGCCGCCCGAACCGATCACCAGAATTTTTCTCATTGCTGTTTGCGCCATTTTTCGAGCAATTCCGCTTCTCTTTCGGCGGAAATTCCGGCTTTCATTTCGTCTTTTTTCGTTTGTCGCCAATTCAAAGTTTCCCGAATCGTGTCGGGCAAACTGCGCAATTTCAGCCCTTTTGTCAATGCTTTATCAATATTTGCCGAGAGAAAACCTTGCCAATCTTTATCGGATTCGTGCAAATAAAGCGGCATTTCGCTCCACACGGCAACGTTATTCTCTCTTAAAAATTCTTCTGTCGCCCAAACAAATTCCGCATTGCTTTTGCTGAATGTTTTAATTTCTTCGAGCATTTCACCGAACGTCAGATCAAACGGCCGCCCGCCCGCATTATAAATTCCGGTTTCGCGTTTCTCCGCCATTTTGACGATCCATCGCGCTAGATCCTGCGCGTCAATCATTTGCACAAAACGATTCGGATTTCCGGGTGCGAGAATTTTGCCGCCGCTTGCCACGCGCATTACCCAATAAGTAAAACGGTCGGTAAAATCATATTCGCCGACAATCAAGCCCGGACGAACATTCAACACGCGTTTCGGCATCGCTTTTTCGGCTTCGCGCTCGCACAAAACTTTCAATGCGCCATACATTTCGCCTAAAGCTGCGCCTGTCAATTCGCCTTTCGTATCAATTGCGTCCAATTGTTTTTTCTGTTCTTCGGTCAATTCGGCGAGCGGCGCGTTTTCGTCAAAATTTACCTCGCTAAAATTTGCGTAAGCCGAAATGCTCGAAACGAAAATGTATTGATTGATTGATTCCCGCAAAAATTCTGCCGAGGCTTTGACGCTCTGCGGCAAATAACCGCAAGTGTCAAGACATGCGTCCCAACGGCGATTGGCGAGTTTGTCTAAATCTGAATTCCGGTCGCCGTGAAGCTGCTCGACGCCTTCAATTTCATCCTCTGAATATTTTTTCCCGCGATTGAAAAGCGTCACCTCGTGATTATTTTTCAAAGCCGCATTGATCAAATGACGACCGAGAAATTTTGTTCCGCCGATGATTAAAATTTTCATACGAGTCTTAGTCAGTAGCGTCGGCGTGAGCCGATGCGCCTGTTGTCATATTGAGACAAGACGCATCGGCTCATACCGACGCTACTGACTTTTTTAATTTTAGAAACTATCCTTTGATCTGATAAAATGCTTTTCGTCCCAAATATCGCGCCGAAGAATCTAAATCTTCTTCGATTCTGAGCAATTGATTGTATTTTGCAATCCGGTCGCTTCGGGAAAGCGAACCCGTTTTGATTTGTCCGGCGTTGGTCGCAACGGCTAAATCGGCGATAAACGAATCTTCCGTTTCGCCCGAACGATGCGAAATAACGCACGTCATATTGTTGGTTTTGGCGAGTTCAATCGCGTCCAGAGTTTCGGTCAATGTCCCGATTTGATTCACTTTTATCAAAATCGAGTTGGCTGCGCCGGTGTCAATTCCTTTTTGCAGAAAGCGCGTATTTGTGACAAACAGATCATCGCCGACGAGCTGAATTTTCTTGCCGATGTTTTGGGTAATTTTCGTCCAGCCTTCCCAATCGTTTTCCGCCAAGCCGTCTTCGATGGAAATAATCGGATATTTTTCCGTCCAATCCGTCCAATACGCAATCATTTCATCGCTTGATAATTCGCGTTTGTCCGACTTTTTGAAAACGTAATTCGTGCCGTCATAAAATTCGCTGGCCGCCGGATCGAGCGCGATCATAATATTTTCGCCCGCTTTATAACCGGCTTTGTCAA
>JBDTZT010000047.1:0-11574 GCA_040005005.1 Actinomycetota bacterium | reverse complement strand
AATCTTCCCGCGTAAAAGCATCGAGCGCACCGCATTTTGTCAGCAGATAAAAATCTTTACGTCTTTTACTGACGGCATTTCCGATCAATTCTTCGGAAGTTTTATAAGCCGCCGCCGTATCAATCACGTTCAAGCCTGCATCAAGCGCGGAATTTAACAATTCTTCGACCGTCGCGCCCGCTTCGTTGCCCCAACCGATTTCCGCACCGCCAAACCCAAGCACGGAAAATTCCATATCCGTTTTGCCGAATTTTCTTTTTTCCATATTTGATTTTGCAACGAATAAACACGAAAAGACACGAAAGCCTTTTATAATTATTTCGTGATTATTTGTGTTTGTTCGTGGCTACCTGCTTATTTTCCTAATGCTTCTTCGACTTTCGCCACCAAACGCTCGTCTTCCGCTGTTACGTCAGGCGCGAAACGAGCCGCGATTTCGCCGTTTTTGCCGATCAAAAACTTTTCAAAATTCCATAAGACTTCGTTCGGCATTGAACGAACCGAACCGTAGCCTTTCAGCTTTTCTTCCAGACCGCCGTCGTTCACATCCGTTTCAGGTTTGGTTTCGGTCAGATAATGATAAAGCTGATGCTGATCGTCGCCTTTAACGGAAATTTTCGAGAAAAGCGGAAACTGCACGTCGTAATTTGTCGAGCAAAAATCTTTGATTTCGTCTTCGGTTCCCGGTTCTTGTCCCATAAAATTGTTCGCGGGAAATCCTAAAACTTCCAGACCTTGCGCGTGATATGCGCTGTAAAGTTTCTGCAAACCTTCGTATTGCGGAGTCAAACCGCATTTTGAAGCGACATTGACGACGAGCAAAACTTTGTCTTTATACTCACTCAAATTCGTTTCCGTCCCGTCAATCGTTTTGACGGGAATTTCGTAAAGTTCATTTGCCATATTATTTAGATCTCTCCCTATTTTTTAACCGATTCATTGATTAATTTCTGCAAAACATTTTCGTCAACATCGCTTAAACG
This sequence comes from Actinomycetota bacterium, assembly GCA_040005005.1. GTDB lineage: Bacteria > Acidobacteriota > Blastocatellia > Pyrinomonadales > Pyrinomonadaceae > JAFDVJ01. The sequence continues at coordinate 10,591 of JBDTZT010000047.1, read as the reverse complement.
CTTGATATACAAACAACCCTTTCCGGTTTTGTGCTTGCCCAAGGTTGCCAATAAATCTTCATTCCACCCACAACCGAGATTAAGATAAAGCGTCAGATTGGCTTTGCGCGGCGAAAAGCCAATCTTCATCCAGTCAAGCTCGCGTCCCGATTCGTATTTCAAATGCCGGCTTCCGAAACCAATAATATTCGTGCCCCACATTTTCGGCCCGGCATTCGTCGCTTCCGACATTAACCCAATGATTTTTCGGCTATCGTCACGAACAGTTTCATCTTTGACGCTATCCAAAAAATCTTCAACGCTCGCTTCCGTTTCCTTTGTTTTCAATTCCGCTTTTGCCATAAATTATTTTTCCCCAATAATTTCATTTAATGCCTTGAAAAATGTGCTGACCGGCGTAATCGAAGTTACTACATTTTCATCTTTGACCAATTTCCCTTGTTCGTTATATTTTTCATCCGTAACGCCCCAAACAACACCGATAAAATCGTATTCTTTCAAATTCGTTTCGGCGTTTGTCCTTTCCTCGAAAAAAAGCCCGCCACTTCCTCCGTAAGTCGAAATACAAGTCGCGTCAACTCTGCTTTTAGAATTCGTTTCGGGAACGATCTTTATATTTCGGCTGATCGTCATCGTCCAGCCATCGTCTCCGAGTTCCTTATCGCCGTTAAATCCCGCGCATCCGAGATTGGCTTCATTCGCGCGCATTTCATCAAGCGTCAAAATGGAAACTTTCAAAGGTTTTATCCCGGTAATTTTCCTGTTCAACCTGACAATCGCGTAATCGGGATTCATTTCCGCTTTCAAAACCCTTTTGACGCTCACATTTTCAATTTTTTTAACACCATTCTCTCTGAAAATAACGACCGTCCAAAACGGTTCAAAATCCTTCGACAGATCGAATTTTAGATTATTTCCCAAAAAACAATGTCCGGCGGAAACGGCGATGTCTTCGGAAACTAAAACCAGCGAACACCATCTTTGACCAATAAAATTTATCTTTCCGACCGCCGTCAAAGCCGGGTATTTTTTTACGTCAAAAATCTCTCTTGTAACCTGTGAATCTTTTTCAACTTTAATTGTTTCATACTTACTTTGCCGACATCCTAAAAATATCAGAGCGAGCAAAATAAAGATAAAAAAAATCCGCCAATTCATTTCCGAACTAATCCGTTTCTTTTCGCCCAATCATCAAATCGCCGCGCGCAGCTTTTTTGTTTCAGGTTCAGCCCTAAAATTTATTTCAAAGCATCACGCGCGTAATCTTCGACAGTGATTTTCCCCGCTATCTGATTATCCGTTTCAAATTTTATATGTCCCGAATTAAATCCTTTGAACATTTCCGCGAGTGACGCGGCGTTTTTCGGCGAATTGTGATTTTTCAAAATTTCCAGCCATTGATCTTCGGGAACCGGCACGGCTTTGACTTCTTTGCCTAAGACTTTGCCGACGGCTTCGGCGGTTTCCTCAGGCGAAATCCAAAATCCGGCAAGTTCTTTAACTTCTTTTCCTGTCGTTTTTTCCTGCATCGCTTCGGCGGCGACGCGCCCGATGTCGGCGGCGGCGACCTGCGGAATTTTTTGGTCGAGCGGCTGATAGAAGCTCGGCAAAACGCCTTGGTTTTTCGCCGCTTCCAAACTTCCGCTCCAGTTTTCCATAAAACCTCCGGCGCGGATGAAAGTTACGGGAATTTTCAAATTTCCGAACGCTTGTTCGAGTTTGTAAGTCGTCAAAATATTTCCCGTTCCGTTTGAAAGCTGTGAGCCGACCGATGAAAGCGCGACAATTTTTTCGAGGGCGGAATTTTCAATCGCCGTCTGAAAAGCCTCGATGACCTTTTCCAATTCCGCAAATTGGTCTTCCGATTGATATGCCGGCGGATTCATCAAATACAAAACTTTTCCGCCGCTCAAGGCTTCGGTCAAAGCTTCGGCATTTTGCAAATCGGCAACCGCGACTTCCGCTCCGAGTTCGGCAAAAGCCGCGCCTTTTTCTTCACTGCGCACAATCACGCGCACAAGCAAGCCTTTTTCTAACAATGTTTTAGCAACTACTGAACCGGTGTGTCCGGTCGCTCCAGATACGATATACATAAATTTCTTCGTTAATCTCTTTCTTTTCTGATAACCATCAAACCGTCGCGCACGGCAAAAAGAATATTGCTGACGCGCTCGTCCGCTTGGATTTTTTTGTTAAATTCGTCGAGCGCAATCGTGCTTTCATCATCGGTCGCGCCGTTTTCCACCTTTAAAACTTCTCCGCTCCACAAAACATTGTCCGCCAGAATAATTCCGCCAAGCCGCAGTTTTGGAAAAACCAAATCGTAATAATTCTTGTAATTCGGCTTATCGGCATCAATAAAGACCAAATCGAAAGTTTCGCTCAAAGTCGGAATTATCTGCGTTGCGTCGCCGAGATGGCTTTCGATGCGGCTGTAATCCGGCGTTCGCGCCCAAAATTCTCTGGCAACGGCGTTGGTTTCCGGCTGAATATCGAGCGTGATGATTTTGCCGTCATCGCTTAGGCCTTCCGCCAGACAAAGCGCGGAATAACCCATATAAGTGCCGATTTCGAGAATCCGGCGCGGCCGCAGCATTTTACTGAACATCGAAAGCAGGCGACCTTGATAAAAGCCCGAGAGCATTGATTTATCGGCTCGTTCACGGTAAGTTTTCTGCAACAGTTCGGTTAAAATTCCGCTTTCCGCCGTGGTGTGTTGTTCTGCGTAACTTTGTATTTCACTTGAAATAATGTTCATAATTTTTATGAAGCTCCGTCAACTTTTGATTCAAACCGCAAACTTATCAAAGTGTTCTGGTCATCCGTAATCTCCAGCGCGTCTTCGCTTCCGTCGGTGTCATATTGAACGGCGATTCCGCGCACATTCGTGATAATGTCCCGTGTCTTTTCGGCGTTGCTTCGCCCGCGATCAATCCGGATAACTTCGACTGATTTCGCCTTGCCGTCCGTTTTCAGCAACACATCTTCGAGATGTTCTTCGCGCGCTTCTTCCTCAGTCGCGCCGCCGCTTCGGTAAACATCGAAACGCGCCCGCCGATTATTGTTTCGCGCCCCGAATTCGCGCAAAAATTCTTCCCAATTGGCCGGTTCGATTTGTTTAATTACACTCATAAATTTTTCCCCGTTTCTTAAATTTTTATCACAATTTTGCCGAAATGCGCTCCTTTTTCCATATATTTCAAAGCGTCTTTCACTTCACTGAATTCAAAAGTTTTATCAATTATCGGCTTTAAATGATTGTGCTGGCAAAGCAACAGATTCATTTGTTCAAACATCTGCCGCGAACCGACAAAAATTCCCTGCAATTTTACCGATTTCATCAGAATCGAAGTCGGGTTAAACTCGCCTTTGCTTGCCAGAGCACCGATCACGGCGATGTGTCCGCCCATTTTTACGGCGTTTAAAGATTTTTGCAAAGTTCCCGCGCCGCCGACTTCGACCACCGTATCAACGCCGCGTTTTTCGGTTAATTCCAAAACGGCCCGGTCCCAGTCTTCACGCTCCCGGTAATTAATTAATTCATCTGCGCCCAAGTTTTTCGCACGCTCTAATTTTTCGTTTGAACTCGATGTGATAATCGTCCGGCAACCGTAAATGCTTGCTAATTGCAGAGCGAAAATCGAAACACCGCCCGTGCCTTGCAATAAAACCGTATCTGACGGATGCAGTTTTCCCGATTCAAAAAGCGCGTGATAAGCTGTCACCGCCGCACACGGCAAAGTTGCCGCTTCTTCAAACGAAAAATGGTCTGGAATTCGCACCAGACCATTTTCGCTGAATAAGCCGAATTCACGCAAAACGCCGTCAACATCGCCGCCGAGCGCGGTTCGCGCTTTTTTTACGTCAATTTCGCCCTCAATCCAACCCTGCATAAAAGTCGGCGATACGCGGTCGCCGACTTTCCACTTTGTGACCGATTCGCCGACGGCGACAACTTCGCCGGCGCCGTCTGAAAACGGCACCAGCGGCATTTTCAATTTCGGATTATACCAGCCTTTGATCATCATCAAATCGCGGTAATTCACCGAAAACGCGTGAAATTTAACTAAAACATCCGTCACCTCCGGTTGCGGTTTGGCGCGCTCGGTCAAAGTCAGATGATCAATTCCAAATTCGTTTATTTCGTATGTCTTCATAACTTTTATTGTCCGCGAAAGATACAAAAAACGCGAAAAACAGAAGACAGGAAAAAGCAGTTTTTCGTATTTTCAGCGTATTTCGCGGACAAATTTAATTAGTGCGATGCCGCATCGCCGTGTTTTTGCGCTGCCCATTTATCAAATAAAATTTCGAATTCCTTTTGTAAACTCTGATTTTTGTCCGCCAGATACCAGCGCTGCAAATTTTCCATCATTAGAGGTTTCGCTAAACCCAACCCGCGCATTTCGATAAATAAATCCATCGCGGCTTGCGGTCGCGGTCCCCAATTTCCGATTTCTTCCAGAGTTTCGGCATCAAGCGCAATCAATTTCGGAATCGAACGTGCATTGTTCGTCAAATAGGCATCCATCAATTCGAGATTTTCGTCGCGCAAAACGTAGCGTGTTTCAATATTATCGTTTTCCGCCGCGATTTTCTCAATGATCGGAATATTCTGCGCCGCGTCGCCGCACCAGCCTTCGGTGATAATCAGCCAAATCGTTTTGCGCCCGATACTTTGCGCTTTTTTCTTCAGTGAATCATTGATAACAACAGTTTTTTCAAGGCGATGCATTCGTTGACGATTCAATTTACCGTAATTAAACATCGCTTCCGACTGATTCTCGCCGGTTGTTTTCCCGTCCAGCAGCAAATCATCAATGAGTTTGATGTATTCGGCAAAAGTCAGTGATTTTTCAATATATTCTTTCATATTTTCAATCAAATCACGCGCTCTTTTTAATCAAATGATCCACGCTCCAAGCGCCGCCGCCCGCGAAGAACAGATAAAAGAATACAAAACAATAAATCACCGCCAGTTCTCCTCCGTTTCCGCCACCTGCCATCGGCAAAAAACCTTTGCCGTTAAAAGCGTGCGCCATAAAATATGCAACCGCCATCATCCCGCTTAGAATAAAGGCTGTCCAACGGGTAAACAATCCGATCAAAATCAAAATTCCGCCAAAAAATTCCAAACAACCTGCAAAAACTATGAAAGCACCACTCATTGGCACTTCCGAATGCGGGTAATCAAAAAGTTTCTGGCTCCCGTGCCACAAAAATAAAAATCCTGTAATTATCCGCAAAACGCTCAAAATTCGCGGCGACCAACTGTTTAAAAATTCATTCATCTTTTTCCTTTCCAAAATTCAACGATCCAACTTTATTGAACCAATCTCAATAAGACATTACTGAATTGCAGAAACCACAAATAAACACGGATCAATTCCGAGGACATTTTCAGCAAAACAGTTGATAATTTTCCGGCGGAAATAAATCCGCGTTTATTGTTAAAATCCTGTGGTTTCATCTTTAACTTCCCCTTGTTCATCGATAACTTCCCTGGCTCGTAAATTTCAAACTCAAATTCGCTCAATCAATTCTTCTTTCGGAAAACGCACCTTCGGCAAATTTGCGAGCCAATCGGTTTCCTCATGGCGATAGCCGACCGCCGCCAAAACAACCGCCGAATAATCCGTCAAACCAAGAATTTCATTGAATTGCGCCGCGTCGAAACCTTCCATTGGGGTTGCGTCAATTCCCAGAAGAGCCGCCGTTTCAAGCAGAAAGCCAAGCGCAATATAAGCCTGCCGCGAATTCCAAATCTCGATATAACCGCCGTCAACCGCTTGTTTTGCCGAGCCTTTCATAATGTTTTCATAATCCGTCAAAGTTTCACGCGCCTGTCCGCGAATTTCCGTGATACGGTCAACATAATGCTCGATGTCCCCAACGGTCAGCGTCTTTTTATAGGCGAACACGACCAGATGCGAAGCGTCCGTAATCTGCGGTTGTCCGTATGCCGCCGGCCGCAGTTTTTCCTTCTTTTCCTGATCCGTCACGACGATAAATTTATACGGTTGAATCCCGAAACTCGACGGCGCCAGCGTCAGCGCAGTTTCCAGAGTTTCCCAATCTTCAGCGGAAACTTTCTTTGCCGCGTCATAGCTTTTCGTCGCGTAACGCCAGTTTAATTGCTCTAAAATTACTTTTTTCGTTAAGTTTTCTTTTCCTATTTCAGCTTTCATAATTTAACCTTTTTGTAACCTCTTTTGATACAGTTTAAGACAATTTTTTTTAGGCTGCATCAATCTTTTCAATTACATCGCGCAATGTATATTGATGCAATTTTTCTTCGATTGATTTGTCAATTTCCTTTTGCAAGCCGCACAGAAACGCCGCCATTTTTTTCCCGATCGGACAATCTTGATTTGCTTCTTTGGAATGCAAAGCAAAAACTTCGCCGCACGGCAAAGCCTTATAAACTTCTGATAAATATATGTCTTTTGGTTGCTTAGCAAGTGATGTTCCGCCCGTTGCGCCGACTTGCGAAACAACTATATTTGCTTCCTGCAAATTGCTCAAAAGTCTGCGAATAACGACCGGATTAGTATTAACACTTCCTGCAATGTAATCCGACTTAACGCGTTCGTCGCCGCCCTTGGCAAGAATCGTTAAAACGTGGATTGCAATTGCAAATTGACTATTAGCCGCCATAACTGTAATAAGCTTAGTTACAATTAAAAATATTGTCAAGCGCTAACTCAAACTTTCAAGCGCTAACTCAAACTTTGTGGTTATTATTTTGAAAATCAATAAATCAAACAATCCGCCGAGCGGATGAAAGCCAAGAACCCCGCGATTTAGCCAACAATAATTGACCTAGGTTTAGAAATTAAAATAAGCCTCAGGCGCCGGTAAATTCAATTATTTTGAAGCGATACTGATGGCTAAATCGCGGCGCTCTTTACAATTGTCCCTGACAGGACTTTAAATTAATTTTCCACAAAAGTGTCTTACACAATCAGCAAACTCAAACAATTTCTTTTGGCTCGCGTTTTTTCTCGTCAATTCCGCCTTTATCTGTTTCATCGGGAGGTTCTTCAATCGGTGCAGGCTTTGGTTTGTCCGGCGGAAGCGGAATATTTTGAATATCGCTTTTGCTTTCGTTTTCGCGCTCGATGTCCGAATGATTGCCAAATTCATCTTCTCTTTCGGTCGAATTCACATCCGGATTTGGAATATTTTGTATATCTTGCATATTTGTAAACTCCATTTATAAAACGTTTAAAGTTCCATCGCGTTCCCAAGCAAACCTTCTGTAAATAAATGTGTCGTAATTTAGAGCAGCAATTTTCGGAACTGTTACTTCACCAATGACAACAACTGTTTTTTTGTTCGCGTCATTATTTTCCGTTTCACTGACGGAATTTTCTGCATAAACTATTTCTTCGAGATTTTCTTCAAATATATTGAAACTCACACTTTTATACATATTATTTCCCGAACAGCCAGATATTCTGTTCAATATGGTAGGAAACGCAACTGATGTGCCGTAAAATAACCCTGTGTTTGTTGAAGTTTAATCAATTTCGGAGTGAATCGTAACGGTTTAGAACGTGAAATATGAACGATTATCGAACGTTTTTAATTTTTAGAAGAGCCGGGCAAGTTCGTTTAGTGATTCGTCGGCAATCAAACGAAAGGAGCGGACATTTTGTCTATCGGAGAGATTTTTCGCGGTCAGCGAATCGCAGATGATCATCACCGCACCGTTCAAACCTTTGCGCCAATTTTCTTCGTTAGTTGAACGAAAAATTAAACTTTCCGGTTCGATTTTCGCGGCGATGAGCATCGTTTTCGAGAGAATCAGAAATTTTTCCCAACCCGAAACGACGGCGATTAAATCGTTTTCGGTCGGGCGCGTGGCGCCTTTCATCGAATCGGCGACGGAACGCGCTTTGAGGAAAACACAATTTTTGTCGGACGGCAAAATCGTGCTCATTTTTACTTTTTCATCAAACATCGCGGCAAAGTTTGCGGCTTGTTTTGAGATGTTTTGTTCAAAATCTTCAAAGTTCGCGCCGCTCACTTCAAGATTTGTGGCTTCGCGGATTTAATCAATTAAAATTTTTTGCAATTCAACATCATTTTCGATGACAAAAAGCTGATTTGATTGGTTTGAATCAAAGAAATGCGACACGTGGTTTTTAATTTCAGCGAGTGAAAAGCCCTGATTTTGCGCCGTTTGAATAAATTGCGCGATGAGCTTGTCGAGCGAATTCCCGATGTTTTCGGGATTTAACTCACGGACGTAAAAACCGCTGCCTTGACGGAATTCGAGGCAGCCTTGTTCGGCCAGAATCTGATACGCATTGGAAACCGTATTGGAATGAATTTTATAGCGTTGGGCAATCTCGCGGGTACTTGGCAAACGAGTCCCAAACGGTAAATCGCCGCTCGCTATACCGAGCTTAATTTGCGTGATGAGTTGTTCACGCACGGGAACTTCAGAGTTTTTCGAAAGCCAGATTTTCATTTTATTTTTACCATGAAAAGGCGCGAAAATCTTATCAGACTTTCGTTCGTGAAATGCGCGTGTTCGTGGCTAATCTATCGCGTGCTTTAAAGCATCATTGAGGTTCGTAAATTGAAACTCAAAACCCGCCTCTTGCAGACGTTTCGGCACCACGCAGCAACCTTCGAGGACCAATCTTTCGCCCATTTCGCCGAACAATAATTTGATGGCAAATGCCGGAATGGGAAAAATCGTCGGGCGCGAAAGTGCTTTGCCGAGTGCTTTTGTAAATTCTTCGTTCGTCGCCGGATTCGGTGCGGTCGCGTTGACGGCGCCTTTTAATTCGGCGTTTTCGAGCGCGAAGTGAAAAATCTTGACCAAATCGTCGAGCGCGATCCACGACATCCATTGTTTGCCCGAACCGATCACGCCGCCGACACCGAATTTGAACGGCGTGAGCATTTTTTCGAGCGCGCCGCCATCTTTTGCCAGAACAACGCCGATGCGCGGATTAACGACTCGTGCGCCGAATTCTTCGGCTTTTTGCGCTTCTTTTTCCCATTCGTCGCAGACTTCGGGAAAAAAGCCGGCGCCTTTTGCCGAATCTTCGGTCAAACGCTCGTCTTCGCGGTTGCCGTAAAAACCGATCGCCGAAGCGGAAACCAGAACCTTCGGCGGATTCGTACATTTTCGCAGCGCGTCAACCAAAACGCGGGTGCCGACGGTGCGGCTTTCTTTTATTTTGCGTTTCTTTTCCGCCGACCAATTTTCCGACGCGACATTATCCCCGGCGAGATGCACGACTGCCTCGAAATTTTCGAGTTTTGCTTGTTCCGCATCCGAAAAACCTTTTTCCGCATCCCATTGAATCTCGTCCGCGCCCTGCGGAGCTTTTCGCACCAGCCGGAAAATCTCGTGTCCTTTCGCCTTCAAAGTCGGGATCAAATGCGTCCCGACCAAACCGCTTGCGCCAGTGATTAATATTTTCATAGTTTTGATTGTCGTTTTTTTATTTAATGATTTCAATTTTCTTCACAGCCACACCAAAGAGTGCATCTACATTAAAAGAATAGGTAATTCTGATTTGTTCAGGGTAACCCAAATCTTTATTGTATTTGACACTTACCAAACTTCCTTCATCGAGTTTTTGCCGCATAAAATCAAAAATTTTGTCAATCGTGTCAAAGTTTTCATAACCGTCAATTTTTGCCAAAGAATCTTTTTCAGTTTTTTCGATTGATACAGCTTTGTTTTCACGAGCCTTTATTTTTACCTCGCCCCAACCGTTCATTCCTCCTGCAAACTGTTGGCACACAAAATCATAATTAAGAATCTTACTTTCCTGCCATAATTGGCGATTTCGTTCCATTTCGGCAACAGTTGCTTTGTATTTGTCTTGCCATTCTTGCTTAAAGTTTTCATCTATGGCTGTAATTTTGTTACCTTTCGGGAATTCCAGCGGTGTCGGGCTTGGAGTTAAAACGCTCGTTTGATTATTGGCAATCATCGAATCGCTTGAAACATTTGGCTGAACCGAAGAACAACCAGAAAATTGAAAGACGGCAAACAGAAAGAATGCAAGCAGAGTTTGCCTTAAAAGTTTTTTGGTAATCATCATTTCACCAATTCCATAATTCCATTTTTAGCCCGTATTACACAATTTTCAGTTTATAATAAATGTTTTACAAGCGGCTTAAGCCCTTTTTGGAGCACGTTTAAATGTGCTCCAATTTATCAATTCAACCATAACCCGCGCCGTGAACGAGGCTAAAATCCAAAAACCCAAACCTAATCATCTTTTCCCTGTAGATCGTGGCGGACGAATTTGACCATTCGCCTTATTTCATCTTCGGTCAGTTGATTTTTGAAGGCAGGCATCGGGAGTTTGCCTTCTTTGATTTGCAGATAGATTTCTTCTTCAGTCTTTTTTTCCGCGTCGCCATATCTCAAAGACGGAATCAGTTTGCCGTCAATTTCCTTGCCGTTTGCCTCTTGCCCGTGGCAAATCGCGCAGTTTTGACGAAAGAGCGAGGCTTCGTAAGATTTGCTGTCGGCAATAATAAAACTGCGTTTTGTTTCGGTCTGCTGACAGGCAACGGCGAAGGCGATAAATAATAAAACAACCGAGATTTT
>JBDTZT010000570.1:0-3436 GCA_040005005.1 Actinomycetota bacterium | reverse complement strand
AAACCTTTTTTTAAAAGCAGAAAAACAAACGACGCGATACAGAGAAAACCCAAAATTCCTGCGTCCGCCAATATTTGCAGATAATCGTTATGCGCCTGTTCGACGCGCAGATTGCCGTTCCAAGTATCGTAATGCGGAAAAGCCGTCCCGAAAGCGTCCAAACCGGCGCCAAAAAGCGGGTAATTTTCAAAGATTTGCAGCGCAACCCACCAAAAATGCGTTCGGCCGCTGCTCGCGTCCGCCTGATTTGTAAAACCGACTCCGCGCACCAGCGAAGCATCGCCGCCGAGCAGTAAAACCGAGCCGAACAAGACCACAATCAATGCCAAACCGCCGCCGATTAGGGCGAAATTGCGCCGCAGTTTTGCGCGTTTATCGTCTTTCGAAACTTCTTCGCCGTTTTTTTCTTTGCGCAGAAAAGTTGTCAGAAAAACAAATCCGAGGACGCCAAAAAGACTTAAAAGACCGCCGCGTGAACCGGTCAAAAGAATTGCAATGCCCATCAAAACGATAGCGATAATCAGTAACAGACGTTTGTCTTTATCCGTCGCCTTGCCGACGAGCAGCGCGAGCGTCAAACCAATCGTCATCTCCATAAACGCGGCAAAATGATGCTGATTAACAAATGACGCAAACGGAATCGCCTGCGGTGTCGGTCGCCAACCGTAAATCCCGTCGGGATTTTCCAACCGTTGCAGAATTCCGAAAAACGCCATTAGTGCGCCGAAAATCACAACCATCGCGACGATTTTCCGCAAACGCTGCGGACTATTGATAAAAACAAAGGCCGCGGTGAAAAAGACCGCGTAAATAATGAGTTGAACGATCGCAATCCGCGTTGCGTAAGCATTTATCGAAAGCGAATTGACCGCCGGAACTGTCAATAAACCGTTTGAAACATCCGCGCTGCGAAGCGGCAGAAGCTGAATTAAACCAACCAAAATCAAGCCAAGAAGCGGAATCTGCAAAAGACTCGTGCTAAACCGCAGCTCTTTACCAAACCACGCATCCGCCAACCAAAAAACCGCAATTAACCCAATAAATATGGAAATAAAACCGAACGCCCAAGTTTCGACCGCCCCGTAAGCCAGCGTTGAAAAAATCAAAATCACGCACAGCAAAAAGAACACTACCTGGCTGAAGCGCGAAGTTTGTTCGGTCGCGGACGATTCGTCAATCAAATCCTCCGCGGGGGAAATTTCGAGTTCCTGATATTCGTTTTGCATTTTTTCCGGGTTTCAAGTTCCAGATTATTTTAACTTGGAACTTGAAACTCATTTTATTAACCGTTCAAACTAAAATCGTCGAACCACAATTTTCCCGAAATCGGGCAAAACGTTGTGATACAACTAACGCGCACAAGGCGAATCGTCACGGCTTCCGTCGTTTCCGGCACAGCGAATTCCGTCTTTAAACTTGCCCAATCGGCATTGGCAGCAATCGCTTCGGTCGAAGCCAGAACTTTGCCGTCCGCCGCGTCAACAATTTCCCATTTGACGGTTGTCGCAGTTTTCAGCTCCGATTTATAAAACGTCTCAAAAACGTATTTTTTATTCGCCTCAACCGCTATGGTTTGCGAAACATTGCGGAACGATTTGCCGTCAGAATCATTGAAAATCAATTTCAAACTAATATTTCCGCCGTGTCTTTGCGTATTGTCAACGCCGATTTGCGGCTCAATTCCTTCGGCAATCTGCCATTCAAAAACGCTCGGAGTTTTCGGATTATCCGTTTCAAAACCGCCGTTCGTAATGCGACCAAGCGCGAATTTATTTTCGTCTGTTGCGGCGATCTGCGAATAAATCTGTAACGCTGCGCGATATTTTTTCGCTTCGAGCATTTTTTGATAAATCTCGTCGCCGTTTGATTTGAAATCGGTTTTTCGGGCATCTTCGGGCAAACTGTTCCAGATTTCCAGCGCCTCGTCAAAGCGTTTTTCCGCTGCCAACACGGACGCCAAAGCCGCTTTCAGATTGACGGAATCGCCGACATATTTTTTTATCTGCGCCATATCGCCCTGAAATAATTGCCACGCGCCCGCAATTGCCGGATTCGCAAAAGTCTTGTCGCCCTTCGCCGCTTTGCGAATTTCCGCAAAGGCTTCGTCCGATTTTCCCTCGCGCAAAAGAAAATTACCGAGCGCCCATTGCACCTGCGAATAATTCGGCGCAAGTTCGAGAGCCTTTCGTAAAGCCGCTTCCGCACTCGGCACGTCGCCGTTTCGTTCCCGCGCCTTACCGAGTTCAAACCACAAACGAAAATCAGACGGCGAAAGCGCAACCGCTTGCTCATACTCGGCCAAAGATTTCGGCAAATCGTCGGGCAAAAATGTCTTTTCGTAAAGAACCGCAGAAGCAAGATGCGTTTCCGGATCTTCCGGAGCTAAACCAACCGCAAAATCGGCAACTTCTCTATTTTTTTCTATAAGGGAAACCGCCCGCGACGCAATCGTATTGGCAAAAAACCATTTGACGGAAAAATAAGCGGAAATCACACAAATCACCGCCAAAACCGGAGCGATTATCCGCAAGATTGTCGTATTAAGTTTGATTGATTTGATCGCCATTTCTTTCCAGTTTAATGTTTCAAGCCCCAAGTTCCAAGTTTCAAGTTCCAAGTTTTGAAACCAAAGGCTTTATCATTGTCTATAAAGTTCATTAAACTCGTAACTAATAACTTGAAACTTGAAATTCGTAATCCATAATTTGAAACTTGAAACTTTGAATTTGGGACTTAGAACTTTGGACTTGGAATTCACTCAAAATCAACCGGTTCGATTTTCATCAAGGCGCGTTTGAGCGAAACATTTGCTTCATCGCAAATAATTCTGACTTCCTTTAATCTTTCGGGCGAGATATTTCTAAAGGAAAGTAAAATTTCCTGCACGTCGTTTTGACGGCAGATTGATTCGAGCGAACCGTTGCCGCCGTGAACTTTGAGTCCGTGGATTACTTTGTTTTTTTTGAGCGGATCATCGTCCACAAAACCGATTGGTTTGTATTCCCATTCGGGATTATTTTTCAGTTCGCGCAAAACCATTTCGCCGCCGTCGCCCGCGCCGTAAATCAAAACATTGCGACCGTCGCCCGCATTCGGCATCGGCAAAAGATGACGAAAAAGGCGAAAAGCCATCCGGCTTGCGGAAATTACCAAAAACAAAATCAATCCGTCAAGAATAAAAACCGCCCGCGAAAAATTCTGGAAACGGTAAAAAAGCAAAACTGCCAAAATGCTCAAAATCGAGCCAATTGCAACGCCTTTGAAAAAGGTCACAAAATCACGAATGCTTGTATATCGCCAGATTCCGCGGTAAACTCCGGCAAATAGAAACGCGAACAATTTGACCACGATCAGAAGCGGAACGCTCTGGATGAAAAGTTTCCAGTTATCCGTTTTCTCAAACGAACCGAAAAGCAAAGCATACGCGGCATAATAA
>JBDTZT010000569.1:0-3441 GCA_040005005.1 Actinomycetota bacterium | reverse complement strand
AGCCGTAAAATTACGGGTTCTTTTAATTTATCTTCCGTCAGCGTGCCGTCGTCGTTCGTCAAAGCCCATTGGCTGTTGGCGATGTAATAAAAATCTGCGCCGACAATTACGCCTAAAGTCGGTTCGTTAAAATCAATATGATTGGCTTCGAGCGTTTCGCTTTTTGTGATGCGGCTGAAATCTTTGTTCAGAAAAAAGCGCGCCACGCGGTGCGGCTCAAAACCGTTTTGAATCGCGATCAGGTTGCCGCGATGAAAATAAAGTCCGTCAATGCCGATCGGATTCGTGTTCGCGCCCACGCCAATTTGCAGAATCTTTTTGTCGCTCATCGAAATTCTGAAAATTCCTTTTGAATAATCGGCGGCGAACAAGATTTTTTCGTCCGGCGAAAACGCCAAACCCTGCAAAGACGAGAATAAATCGCTCGTCAGAAAAATTTCGAGTTCGTCTTTTTTCGCTTCGATGCGGTAAATATTCGGCGAAACGCTGTCGGACGCGAAAACGTCGCCGTTTTTAGCGATGATCAGATCGCCGAGCGCATGTTTGCCGCCGGCGTTCGGTAAAAGATATTTTTTGAGCAATTTTCCGCTTCGCAAATCGTATTTGAAAACGCCCGATTTTCCGTCGTCTTCCTTTTGAAAACCCTGCATTTGCGGAAAAGCGGTCGTCGTTACCCACAAAACCCGCCGCGCCTTGTCAACGCGCATTCCCGAAACGCTCCACAAACCGTCTGCTTCAAGCGAAAAATCCGAAACTTTTCCGTTTGCGTCAATCGCGACGATTTTGCGGCGGTGAATACTACCGACAAAAAAGCGTTTTGTTGCGCCGTCGTAAGCAATTCCTTCAGTAATTAAATCTTTCCGCGGAATCGTAAAAGCTATTTGACTTCGATTGATGGCTTTTTGATTGAGCGCGAATTCGTTTTGAATCGTCTTGAAGCGCGGCAAATCGAACAAGGATTTGAAATCGTCGTCCTTTTCAATCGCAAAAAATAATCCCATCGCGGCGAGCCTTTGCAAAATCCCCACAGCGTCATTCGTTTTGCCATTCAGCGCAAAGCCGACGGCAAGATTATAAAGAAGCCGCGCATGAGCGGGGCGCAAATCGCTCGCCCGTTTCATATTTTCAAGAAACTTTGCGTAGTCCTTCGCCTTATAATCAGCCGCTGCCTGACGCTCGAATTTCACGCTGTCGCGCATTTCAATTGCGGTTTGCGCATTCAGACAAACAGTAAAAATTAATGGAAGAAAAGCAGATGCAAAAAATAATTTCATTTTAATTACTCCTTTTTCAATTCTTCACGAAGCTCCATAAGCAGTTTGCCAAGCATATTTTTTCCGCTTCCGTCGCCGCCGTCGCCCCAGTAATTATCGTTTGCAGTATGTTCGACTAAATCGGCATCGCCCGTTTCAAGCAAAATCTTTTTCAAATCCTTGTGCTGCGTAAATTTTGCTCGCAAGGCCTCAAGCAGTATGCCGTCTTTGACTTCTTCCCAATCACGGCGCAACGGAAATTTGCGGTTTCTGCCCAAGTTTGCCGCTTCTTTTGGTGTCGGAGTAAGCCGAACTTTTTCTTCAAACTCGGTTCCAATAAACTTTTGCGCTTGAAAATAATGTTCGCTCGTTTTCCAGACTTTATCCTTCAAATAAATATGGTGGCGCGAAAAATTTGAAAAACACCCGTATTTATCTGTCGGCAGATAAAAATTGATGACATTCTTTTCCATAATTTCCTCTTTTTCAGCTTTTTACCTAAAAACCTAAATTCATAAACCTAAAAAATATTTGATTATATGAATATGATCTTCAAAAAATTCGTCCTCTTTTTCGCCCAAAGCCGAAAGCGGCAGCCAGAAGGCTTTTGCGGCATCGTCGCCGCCTTTAACTCGCGGCAGACCGTCTTTGAGGTCGGGCGCGAGTTCGATAAAATACGCAAAAGTTACGGTTCGCCCGCGCTGGCTGCGTTCGGGATAATCAAAAGCGTGCGAACTTTTAATACTTCCACGCAAAACCTGCGCCGCAACTTTGATTTGCGTTTCTTCCTTTAATTCTTTGAGGGCGTTGTCTTCAAGCGTCAGTCCGCTGGCTAGAAATCCGCCCGGCAGCGCGAGCAAACCTTTGCCCGGCTGATGTCCGCGCCGAATCACGAGAACGTGACCGCTTTGAACGACCACCGCGTCGGTCGTGATAAAAGTCGCTTCAAAGGGCACGCCGACAAAGCGCGTATCGGCTTTGTATTTTTGCAGGTAAACGAATTCTTTTTGCAGATTAGGGAAAATTTCGGTTTGCTTGAAAACATCGAGCGCGGCGGTCACCTGCGACGGCAAAAAATCTTTCCAATCTTCGCTTTCCGTAAAGAATTTTTCGCGGATTTGCGTTGCGTTCAAACTGAGAAGTTTTTTATCCGCGCAGTAAAATTCTTCAAAATTCCATTGCGGAAAAAGATTCAAATAATACGAACTGCGGTCTTTGAAAAAGCCGACAATTGCAATGCGTGCATTGTCGTTTTCGTCGTTTTCCGTAATTTCACCAATCACGTTTTGAACTTCCGCCGTCCAAACGTGGTCATTATACGGATAATCGCGGACAGCGCGAAAAATCAAGCGTTTGGCGTCCTCCGGAAAACAAGCGCGGATAATTTCTTCGCGCATCGCAGGCGTGAACGGATTTTTCACATCGGACGCACTTCGTGCCGAACCAAGGATAACAATGACTTTTTCAGCAAGCGATAAACTATGTTGGATTAAATTTTGATGTGCTAAATGCAGTGGCTGGAATCGTCCGATGACGATTGCGTAATCATATTTCTTATTCATTTGTCCTAACACTCCTCGTGTTCTAAATTTTCGCCGTGCTTCTTGCGTGGCTACATTTATTACAAAAACATAATCCGCCGATAATTTCAAATCAGTTTGGGGGAAATTTTAAATACGACCGAACAAATACACCTGAAGAAGGCTCGAATATTTTGTGTATCTTGTTCATCCTGTTTGAATTAACGCTTTTCAATCTGCATCCTCATTCCATATTTCGGGCGCAGTGTAATCATCGCTTGAAGCGCGATTTTTTGTTCGGGCGCGAGGCTGAGTTTCCACTTTCGACCTAAGATTGCGAGCAGCAGAACGCCTTCCATCCACGCGAAATTTTCGCCGACGCAATTTCGCACACCTTTGCTGAACGGAAAATAGATAAACTTGTTTCCCGCTTCTTTGATTGCTAGTTTTTCCCAGCGTTCGGGCTGAAACTCGTTGGCGTTTTCCCAAAACCGGGCGTCGCGATGCATAACAAATTGGCTTGCCAGAACGAGCGATTTCGACGAAATTTGAAATCCGTTAAACTCGTGATCTTCGGTCGCAAGTCGCCCAACTGTCCACGCCGGCGGAAAAAGCCGCATTGATTCGGCTAAGATGTGTTCGGTAAACTTCAGACGCGGATAATCTTC
>JBDTZT010000046.1:0-11653 GCA_040005005.1 Actinomycetota bacterium | reverse complement strand
CCGCAAAGGCGCAAAACCGCTAAGAAAGAAGATTAAGTCAAAACTCGGAAAAGTAGATTTAAACCTGGTCATTGTCAGCTCGCTTTTTAACCATTGTCAGACGATTACCGCGTTCGTTGTATTTCACTTCGTCCATAATGTTGTAGATAAAAAGCACGCCGCGACCGGATGTTTTGAAAAGATTTTCGGGATTCAACGGGTCGGGAATTTCGGCGATGTTAAAGCCTTCGCCTTCGTCTTCAATGGTGAAACGCGCTTCTTCAGGCGAAACGTCAGCGATAATTCGAACGAGCTTGTTGGCATCGAATTTGTTGCCGTGTTTGACGGCGTTGACAAATGCTTCGTCGAGTGCGACAAAAAGATTCGAGGTTTCAGGATTGACGACACCAACTTTTTCGACGCGCTTCATCAGATAATCTAAAATATTGTGCATCAGCGAAATAACGCTCGGGACTTCGAACTCAATTTTTTCGTGGCGGTTTTGGATGAGTTCTTTTTTGTCAATGCATTTCGCTTTACAGTCGAGCGTCTTTTCAATGCAGGTTTTGAGTTCTTCTTCGCTGAAATTTTCGCGGTCGTAATTGCTGACGCAAATCTTAAAAGCCTTGATCAAACTACGCGAATTTTCTTCTTTGTCAGGCAGACATTCGACATCGTGTTCGCCTTTTTGCACGACTAGCTGTTCGCCGTCCAAGTCGGAAATGACCAGATCGAAATTTTCACTGTCAATCAATTCAACGGCTTCGGCGCGGTTTTCGACAGTTTTGACAGAATGACCGAGTTTGATAAATTCTTTTGTTAAGAGGCTTGCCAAATCGTCGTGGTCATCAACAATCAAGATTTTTTTTTGCATTTTATTTCCCGATTTTTACAGCCTTCAGCCAAAATTTACGCTAAAATAACTTCGTTTGTTGCATATCATAAACCAAACCGCCAAACTTTTGCTATCTGATGGAAGAAAAAATTCAGCAAGTTTTCAAACAAGCGGATTTGTCGGGATATTCTCTGAAGCAGAGAATGATAATCCGGTTCGCCGATTGGGCATTTTTTCTGCTGATAAAGCTAATCGGCAAAACGATTAAGTTTGAAACCGAAGGCGCGGAAAATCTCGAAGCAGTCGAAAAAGCAAATAAAATGCCGATTTATACAGTTTGGCATAATCGGATTTTTTTAGGAACTTATTATCTGCGCCGCCGCAAAATTGTCGTGATCACTTCGCAGAGCTTTGACGGCGAATATATTGCGGCGTTTTTGACGCGGTTCGGTTTCGGAACGGTGCGCGGTTCTTCGACCCGCGGCGGCGTCAGTGCGCTCGTCGAGATGATTCGTCTGATGAAAAAAGGTTCGGCGACGGCTTTTACGATTGATGGGCCGAAAGGTCCGCGCTACATTGCCAAATCGGGCGCGTGTCTGCTCGCGAAAAAGACGGGTAATCCGATTTTGCCGTTTTCAGTCGAAGCGGAAAAATTCTGGACGATTAACAGTTGGGACGAATTACAGATTCCCAAACCTTTCAGCCGCGCCCGTTTTTTTTACGCTGCGCCCGTTTATGTCACCAAAGACGCAGACAACCAAGAAATTGAGAAAAAACGCGAAGAACTGCAAGGCAAACTCGGCGAACTGGTCGAACTTGGGAAACAGTGGCGGGAAAGTATTAAATAACCTCTGAAATTCCCTTTTTTTATGAATTTAATTGAAATTTTTAAGAATGATTATTTTTGTGCTGTTATCAAATCAACTTTTCAATTTCGTTCTGCTTCACCAGAAAGTTCGCCGACAGCAACACAAAGCTAATCCAAACTGCGTCTGCCAAAAACAGATGAACGATCTGCATTACAATCGGCGCCAGCGTGACCAGAGTGATCGCGCCCCAGCCGAATTGAATCAAAACAAAAATCGTCAGGATATTCGACCAGCGCGTAACGCTTGCGCTTTCTTTGGCTTTTGACTTTAGCCAACCGGCGAGAAAAGCCAAAAACACACCGACCGAGATTGATAAAATTGGATGAAAAACGCGAAGCCTGAGAATAATATGAGATGTTTGGGAAAAGTCTTTGGCAATGCCTTCGCTCAATGTCGAAGAGGGAAAAAGCATACTGCTCAAAGCCGCGACCGAACCGCTCATTCCGACCACGAAAATTCCGACCGTGGCGACGGCGAGCAATATCAAAATTTTTCGCGGAACATTAAAGTTAAAAGACTTTCCGCCGCCGGCAAACCACGCTGTCAGCGATAAAATAGCGATCAATGTAAAAGTATTGACAAGATGCGCCGCCATCCAAAAAGGGCGCGTCGGTGTCCAGTTCGCTGCCGTGTTGCCCGTCAAAACAAGTAAGCCTCCGAGGATTCCTTCGATGACGATGAAGGCAAGCGACGCCGTCGACATTTTTAACAACAAAACCGCTTTGTTCGATTTTTTGGTCCGCCAATTGATAATCGCCCAAATTAACAAAATGATTACGATAATACCTGCTAATGAACTGGTGATGCGGTGAAAAAACTCGATCGAAGTTTTGAGTTGCGGCGCAGAAGGAATAAATTCGCCGCCGCACGTCAGCCAATGCTCGCCGCATCCGTCGCCTGAGAGAGAGGCACGCAAAAATACACCCCAAAGAATGACGATAAGATTAAAAGCGAGCGTGAACCACGCGTATTTTGCAAATCCCGACAGTTTTGTTTCCGTTTTCATTTTGGTAGATTCAAGTGTAAGAATATCACTTTACGGGTTTTTCGTGAATGAAACATAAAATTAGAAACACTTAATGGAAATCGAACATTTTTTTACTTGTCCGTATTGCTGGCAGGAAATTTCTTTTGTGCTGGATTTATCCATCGCGGAACAAAACTATATCGAAGATTGCGAGGTTTGTTGCCGTCCGATTCAAGTTTTTTACGCGGCGGAAGATTTTGAATTGACGGATTTTCAAGCTGAAAGTATTGAGCAGTAGATGATGAAAAAAGCGCGAATTGATAAACTCTTACTTGAACAAGGCTTTGCCGATTCACGGACGAAAGCGCAGGCACTCATCATGGCTGGCGTGGTGCTTGTCAACGAAAAACGCGTCGAAAAACCTTCGGAAAGTTTTACGTTTGATGCGAAAATCCGCCTTAAAGGCAAGTCAGGCGAAATAAAATATGTCGGACGCGGCGGATTAAAACTCGAAAGAGCTTTGCACGAATGTCATATTCAGCCAAACGAATATGTCTGCCTTGATGTTGGCGCATCAACCGGAGGTTTTACCGATTGTTTGCTCCAACACGGCGCCAACAAAGTTGTTGCGGTTGACGTCGGCACAAATCAAATAGTTTGGAAACTCAGAAATGATGCGCGTGTCGAAGTCCGCGAAAATATCAATGCACGATATCTTAAACCGGAACATTTTGTTGAAAAATTTGATTTAATCGTGATGGATGTTTCCTTTATTTCCGTGACGAAAATTCTGCCTGCGCTCAAAGATTTGCTCACCGAAAATGGTAAAATTATCGTTTTGATAAAACCCCAATTCGAAGTCGGCAAAGGTGAAGTCGGCAAAGGCGGAATTGTAAGGGATGCGGAAAAACACACGGAAGTCATTAAAAAGATAAACAGTTTTGCAGAAGAAATCGGCTTGAATGTTTTTGCTTTGATTGATTCTCCGATTTTAGGAGCGGACGGCAACAAAGAATTTTTGGCTTTGTATGAAAAAACTTGATCACCAAGAAAAAAATATTAAAGAAAATTTCTCAAAATTAATTGAAGGAATTGATTTTTATTTTGAAAACGGCTTGATGGTTCTCACCGCACATTTTCTCAAAAAACGCGGATATTGCTGTGGTAACAATTGCCGGAATTGTCCTTACGAATTGACCAAAAATGAAAAACTATAAAAGAAAAGTTTCCAATTCTTCTTTTTTATAATCAGATGTATTTGTTTCTGCGAATGTATTAGGTTTTGGTGCCCGCATAATGGTTACAGGGGCAGTCGGCGCACAACAGGCGACTGCCAGCTTTTTATAATCATTTTGCATTTTATCCTGTGATTCAAGCCATCGAAGCGTATCTTCCAAAACTTCGGCGGCGAATGGGTTTTCGGGTTTAACTATTCGATAATGCATCCATTTACCATCACGCCTTGCTTCGACAATTCCGGCGTTTCGCAAATAAGCCAGATGCCGTGAAACCTTTGGCTGACTTTCTTCTAAAACCTCGGTAAAAAAACACACGCAAATTTCATCCTCACGTATCAGATTCAAAAGCCGAAGCCGCGTTTTGTCTGCCAAAGCCATAAAAAAAGTTTCCATATTGAAAAGAAAATCTTCACTCATATAAAAAAAATATCATAAAATTGAAATTTTGTCTTGACAAAGTGAAATTACGAGAATACATTTGTTTTAACATATATGTGATGACATATATGAATTTAACTTAAGAGAATTTATAGGAGAAATTATATGAAAACACATCTTTCGATAAATATCAGCAACTTAGAAAAAAGCATTGATTTCTATAAAAAAATGTTCGGTGTGAACCCGATTAAGGTCAGAACGGATTATGCAAAATTTGATATTGCCAATCCGCCTTTGAATTTTACGATGAATCAGAGGGGTTTTGAACACGGCGGTTCGCTTTCGCATCTCGGTCTGCAAGTCGAATCAACCGAAGAGGTTTTACAAATGGGAAAACGCTGGCAGGAAAACGGTCTGATGCCACTTGATGAAATGAAAACCGACTGCTGCTATGCGCTTCAAGATAAAATCTGGGTGCAAGACCCGGACGGAAATCGTTGGGAAGTTTTTACGGTTTTGGAAAATACGGGAGGCAAAGAAAATGCGGCTTCGGTTTGTTGCGCGCCCGTTGCTGAAACAGTTAGTATATCTCGTTCGACAAAAACAGGGTGTTGCTAATTTGAATAAAAATGTCAGATAAATCTTTCGATACTTTGTCAGTTCATGCGGGTGCGGAATCGGTCGAAAAACATTTTGGTGCAGTTTCCGTGCCTATTTATAATGCTTCGCTTTTTGCTTTTGCAGATGCAGAATCAGGCGCGAAAATCCACAATTACGAAGCCGACGGGTATTTTTACAGCCGGCTCGGAAATCCGACGACGGATGCGCTCGAAAAAGCCTTATGTGAACTCGAACAAGGCGAAGACGCACTTTGTTTTGCTTCCGGAATGTCAGCAATAACTTCGGCGATTCTTGGACTTATCGAAACTGGCGGACACATTGTCGCGCCCGAATCGCATTATGCGACAACAGGCTCTTTTCTACAATTTTTAGCAGAAAAATTTGGTGTTGAAACAACTTTTGTTGATGCCACCAACGCAGCAAATTACAAACTTGCAGCGCGTGAAAACACGAAAATTTTCTACCTTGAAACTCCGGCGAATCCGACTTTGCAGATAACGGACATTGCCGAAGTTGCGAAACTGGCGCGAGAGGCAGACGCGATTTCAATTGCCGATAATACCTTTGCTACTCCGTTTAATCAAAACCCGCTTGCACTTGGCGCCGATCTAGTCGTTCATAGCGCGACAAAATACCTTGGCGGACACAGCGATTTATCAGCCGGTGCAATCATCGGAAGCCACGAAATTATTAATAAAATCCGTCATTCGACAATGAAACTTTTCGGAGGATGTGTTTCGCCAAACACGGCTTGGCTTGTTCTGCGCGGCATCAAGACGCTCGCTGTCAGAATGGAAAAGCACAATGCAAATGCGGAAAAAATCGCTCGCTTTTTAGAAAATCACGAGAAAGTAAGAGCAGTGTTTTATCCTTCATTGACGACTCATAAAAACCACGAAATCGCCATAAAACAAATGCGCGGATTTGGCGGAATGATCGCATTTGATGTCGGTAAAATCGAAGCCGGAAAGACATTTTTGAATAATCTGAAGCTCTGCACGATTGCAACCTCTCTGGGCGGTGTAGAAACGGTCATCCAACATTCAGTTTCAATGACAAACGCTAACACAACAAAAGAGTTACGTGAAAAATCGGGAATTACCGACGGCTTGATTCGTCTTTCGGTTGGAATCGAAAATTCGGATGATTTAATTGCGGATTTGGAGAACGCGATAAACCAAATATGAATTTAACGCGAAAACTCACCGCCGAATTTTTTGGAACAGCCTCTCTGCTGACAATTGTTGTCGGTTCGGGGATAATGGGCGAAAATTTGTCGAACGGCAATGCTGCGATTACACTTTTGGCAAATTCGCTGGCGACCGGCGCCGGTCTTCTGTTTTTAATATATGGTTTAGCAAATATATCCGGCGCACATTTTAATCCAGCCGTGACTTTGACCGAAACAATTCGCGGAAAATTAAATTGGACGGAATGTTTTTCTTACATTTTCGCTCAAATTTTGGGTGCCTTTTTCGGAGTTGCGCTTGCAAATTTGATGTTTGATTTACCTGTCTTCTTTGCTTCGAACAAAATACGCGACGGTCGCTCCCAATTTCTAAGCGAATTTATCGCGACCTTCGGGTTGATTGCGGTTATTCGGTTGGGGGTAAAATTTCGCCCGAATTTTGTTGCGGTTTTGGTTGCTTGCTACATTACGGCAGCTTATTGGTTTACGAGTTCAACATCTTTTGCAAATCCGGCCGTCACTTTAGCGCGTTCGGTATCAAATACTTTTGCGGGAATTAATCCGAAAAATGTTCCGCTATTTATTAGCGCGCAACTTTTGGGCGCCCTGGTCGCAACTTTGTTTATTAATTGGCTTTTGATAGAGGAAAAAGAAAATGTCTGAAAAGAAAAAAGTCTTGATTTTATGTACAGTAAACTCAGCCCGTTCGCAAATGGCAGAAGGTTTATTAAAACATATTACGAAAAACGCATATGAAATTCATAGTGCAGGCACAAAACCTTCGATTGTGCGGCCCGAAGCGATCAAGGTATTGGCGGAAATCGGCATTGACATATCAAACAATCGGTCAAAATCGGTTGACGAGTTTGCAAATGACGAAATTAATTATGTTCTAACCGTTTGCGACAAAGCAAAAGAGAACTGTCCGTATTTTCCCGCAAAAACCAAGCTTATTCATCATTCGTTTGAAGACCCGGCGGAAACGCAAGGCGACGAAGAAACTCGTCTAAATGCTTTTCGCAAAATCCGCGATGAAATGAGAATCTATTTTGAAAATGAATTTGTTAAAGTTATTGAAGCGAAATAATATTTCATTTGCAACCGGAAAATATCATTAATTCTTGTGTTTGACCATCAGAGGCAATGAAATTATAAAACAAAAAAGGCGAGAAAATTGATATTTTCTCGCTTTTTAATTTGTTTTCTAACCAAAATTAATTTTCGTTATTTTCGCCTTTTCCCGAAGCGGCGGCGTGTGCCTGTGGAAGCGGCAGACCGATTGAATCAGAGTTCATTTCGAGTTCGTCTTCAAATTCCGATTCATTAGAATCGCTGACAATCATTTTGCCGGACTGTTTGCCAAAGGTGAGTTTGTCCGTATCTTCGTCATAATCAACCAACACCAGATCACCGGTTTCAACTTGCTGCGTTGCCACCAGATTTGAAAGCGAATAAACCAAAAATCTTTCAATTGCGCGTTTCAGATGACGTGCGCCGTATTTCAGGTCAATACCTTCTTTGAGTAAAAACTCTTTAGCTTCGACGGTGCATTCAAAGACAAATTTTGTGCCGGCAGATTCGGTGATGCGGGCTTGCACATCGCGCAATTCGATTTCCAGAATCTGACGCAGATGATGTTCGCGAAGACTGCGGAACACCACAACTTTGTCAATTCGATTCATAAATTCGGGCGAGAATTTGCGTTTTGCAGCTTCTAATGCGGTGCGATATATTTTTGTGTCAATTTCGGTGTCTTCCTGCGGTTTGCCGGTTTTCGTCGGTGCAAAACCGATGCCGCCCGAAATCATATCGGACATTTCGCGGGCGCCTAAGTTTGAAGTCATTATGACGACCGTGCGCGAAAAATCAACCCGGCGGTTGTCGCCAAGCGTGAGGGTTGCTTTGTCCAAAATGCCCAAAAGCAGTTGCCAGAGCGAATCGGATGCTTTTTCGATTTCGTCAAACAGCACAAAGGTCAGTTTGTTATCGTCGGTGTGTGCTTTGTCGAGATTTTCCTGCGTCAGCATCGGCGAAGTTTCACGGTGTCCTAGGTATCCCGGAGGCGAACCAATAAGTTTGGCAATTTCGTGCGAGTGTTGAAATTCGGCGCAATCAATCTTGACAACAGCGTGCGGCTCACCGAAAAGAACTTCCGCCGCCGCTTCGACGACGCGGGTTTTCCCCGAGCCGGTCGGACCTAAAAACAAAAGTGTGCCGACCGGACGCGCCGGATTGTTCATTCCGGCGAGATATATCTGGAAAAGACCGCTCATCCGCCGCACAGCACGTTCCTGACCGACAATCCGCGCCGAAAGTTTATCTTCAAATTCCTTTGCTCGCGGAGATTTCTGGTCGGGGTCAAGTAAAACCATTTTTTCTGTCATTTGTTTTTTTTTAGTAGCCATTTCGTTTTTCATTTTGTTTCTCCTCGCCATCTTGCTAAAACGCAGAAAACTGCGTTTGCGTTTTAACAAAATCATAGGCGAATTTTCAAAGCTGACTTGCCAAAAACTCAGTGCAAGATCTTGCCTACATTGATGATTTCAAAAGATTTTTCGTTGGCTGGATTCCCGAGGACGCATCATCCAGATTTGGATAGCAGAATCAGCACCGAGTATCACCGACTCTGCTTAATGTTTAACATAAAAAGGTAAATCTATGCAAGGAAAAGTAAATGTAAAGAATTAGAAAATCCGGCAACCAGTTTTTTCGTGTTTTCAATTTGAAGTAAGGTAGAAAACAACCAGATAACCAACTTCCAACTTGTCTTCTCCGGTAAAGCATTTACTAAAACTGAAGACTTCCAACAAAAATGTTCAGCAAGAGCCGTGCCAAAATTTTTGCTTTTAATTTATTTTTTTCTGGAAAGCCGTAGCTATTAGAAATATATTGCGATTTTTACCCAAAACAGTTTGAAAATAGCTAAAAAAATAAAGGTGTAACAGGACAAAATGCTTAACCGTTTTGCCCTGCCTTGAGAAGAACGCCGCAGATAATTTTTTTACCCGAAAAATCTACTTCATACAAATTTTTGGACAAATGTAAATTTATTCGTAGTAATTCAAGCCTAAATGCGTAATCAATTCTTCGCCTTGCAAATACCGCAGAGTATTCTTTAGTTTTTTCAATTGAATAAAAATATCGTGTTCGGGATAAAGTCCGGCGGCAGTTTGCGGAGCTTTGAAATAGAATGAAAGCCATTCCTGAATGCCTTTCATTCCGGCTCGCCCGGCCAAATCCATAAACAACGCCAAATCCAAAACGAGCGGTGCCGCTAAAATCGAATCGCGGCACATAAAATCAATTTTGATCTGCATTTTATAGCCAAGCCAACCGAAAATATCGATCGCATCCCAACCTTCCTTGTTGTCGCCGCGCGGCGGATAATGATTGATGCGGACAACGTGCGAAAATTGGCCGT
Organism: Actinomycetota bacterium; assembly: GCA_040005005.1. GTDB lineage: Bacteria > Acidobacteriota > Blastocatellia > Pyrinomonadales > Pyrinomonadaceae > JAFDVJ01. Next base: position 2,156 of record JBDTZT010000046.1, on the reverse strand, counting down.
ATAAATCGGGATGAACCGCGGGTTGCAAAATATGTTCGAGAACCGAGAGTTTCGATTCTTCTTTTGTTTTGAAATTTTCGGGGTCGTCCAAAACTTCGCCGTCGCGGTTTCCCAAAATATTTGTCGAATACCAACCGTCAAGTCCGAGCATTCGCGCTTTGAGTCCGGGCGCGATGATGGTTTTCATCAAAGTTTGTCCGGTTTTGAAATCTTTTCCGCAAATTGGCACGCCGTGTTGTTCGGCAAGGCGCGTTAAAGCGGGAATGTCAACCGTCAAATTCGGTGCGCCGTTCGCAAACGGAACGCCTGATTTGATTGCCGCGTAAGCGTAAATCATCGAAGGCGCAATGCGTTCGTCGTTGTCATACATCGCTTTTTCAAACGCTTCGATTGATTGGTGAATTTCCGATGGTTCGAGGAAAATTTCCGTCGAAGCCGCCCAAACAATAACCAATCTTTCACAACCTTTTTCTTCTTTGAACTTGGCAATATCAGCCATCAATTGTTCGGCAAGTTCCATTTTGTTCTTGCCTTCCTTGACGTTCGTGCCGTTCAGACGCTTGACGTAATTTTGATTAAAGACGGCTTGCATCGGCTTTAACGAATCAAGTTGCTCGCGCAACTCTTCGACAAGCGATTTTTCCAAAACTCCGGCGTGAAGCGCGGCATCATAAGCCGAATCCGAAAAAATGTCCCACGCGCCGAAAACGACATCATTCAAATCTGCGAGCGGCACAAAATCCTTAATCTTCGGTGAACGATTTTCCGTACGTTTGCCGAGACGAATCGTTCCCATCTGCGTTAAAGAGCCGATCGGCTTTGCGGTTCCTTTACGAATCGCCTCCACACCGGCGACAAATGTCGTGCTGACCGCGCCGAGCCCGACCAGCAAAATTCCGAGTTTACCGTGTGCCGGTGCAATCTCCACACCTTTTTCAACCATTATTTTTGTAAATTCCTCCAAGAAACGAAAGTGAAATGATAACTTTACAGGAATGTTAAGGCAAACTAGAAAAAACAATAGCCGCAAAGATACGCAAAAAGCACAAAATTATTACAACTTTTTCGTGCCTTATTTATCTTTGGTCGGCTATTTTTAACTTCGATAAGTTCGATAATCAATTTCCGCAAAAATATTGTCGCGCCATTCGATTTCTTTGAGAAGAGGTTCGTTGAAATCGTTTGTTTCGAGCATCATCGTCAGCAGATTAAAACGGTGAATGTGCGATTGGAAACGGCGTGACGAATATTGAACGGTCGTGCCTTGATAGATTTGAAACGCCCAATCGCTCGATTGCGCAAGCAGTAATTCACGCGCCAATTGATTCAAAACGCGCCGTTCGATTTCGTTCGGGTATTCAAAACGATTGGCGAGTTCGGTCATTTTTCGTTCCGCATCGTGGCTGTAAGGATACATCCACGAATTTCCTTCGTTGAGCCAGACTTTGTAATAACCGTTTTCGCCCCAACTCGAAGCGGTCGGTTGCTGAATTTGGATCGGAATGCGTGCGTCGAGAAAATCACCGGGCGCGATCGGCTGAATTTCCGTTTGGTCATAGTAAAGTTGGCGGAACAGAAAATCAATAAACATCGGACCTTCATACCACCAATGCCCGTAAAGTTCGGCATCGTAAGGCGACGTAACGAGCGGCGGATGGTCGCCGAAATTTTCGCGCAATTGGTGGGCCTGGTCTTTTCGTTTGCCGATAAAATCGAAGGCGTGAAGCGCGGCTTTTTCACGTGCAATTGCCGGAATGTAGGGTTCTTTGTGATTTTGCGTGACGCCGCGTTCGCCGATTCGGTAATATTTCAGACCCAAATGGCGGCGTTCGCCGTTTGCGTGCAAATACGCTTTGAGATAATCAAGCGGCAAATCCCAACCGACATCGCGGTAAAATTCGCGGTAAAACGGATCGCCCGGATAACCAACTTCCGCGCTCCAAACCTGTTGCGAAGTTTCGACATCACGGGCAAAAACCGCGACCCCGTTCGGACACATGACAGGCGCATGAACGCCGAAACGCGGGCGCGGGTCGCCATACAAAATTGCGTGCGAATCGCCGATAAAATATTCGATTCCGGCATCTTTCAGCAAATCTTCGATACCCGGTTCATAAGCGCATTCCGCCAGCCAAATGCCGCGCGGCTGGCGCTTG
>JBDTZT010000568.1:0-3453 GCA_040005005.1 Actinomycetota bacterium | reverse complement strand
GTTTGTGAATAAACGTATTTATTGATAATGGCAATTGAAAGCAAGCCGATCAAAGCAATGGCGAGAAGCGAAAGAATAATGCGTAAAAACCATTTCATATTGAAATTACTTCTTTTCTATTGTTACCGAGTCTGCAATTTTTAAGAAACAAGAATCTGTTAAAGTTTGGTCGGGTTGATAATCTACGACCTCCGAAATCGTAAATTTATACCGACGCATTTTTTCAAACGAATAAATCGGTTTTATGTCGTTATCTTCCAATCTACCTAAAACCGTAATCTCTCCTTTCACATCGCTTTCGTTCCATTCTGGATAGACTTCTTTGATTTTCTCAAACAACTTTCGTCTTCCTTCAAAGTCAATTCCTTGAGCCTTAGCTACCTTTTCAAGTTCGCAACAATTTTCAGAGTAGAGAACAAAATCGTGATACCCGCGAATAATAGCTTTTGTTTGGATAGTTTTTGATTTATAACTTTCGGGATTTGCCATCAAAGCGCAAAAATCAACTTCGTTTGAGTTTTCGACTTTTTTATTCGAGATTTCTTCGCTGTTGCGACAACTAAAACCGAAAAACGAAATTGTTAAAAGCAAAATGATGAAAGTTTTTTTCATTTCAGCCAAACCTTAAATCCCGACTACAAAAAATCCGTCTGAACAATTTTTATATTTCTTCTTTCCAATTCTGCCACAAATTTGTCCGAATCGATCGCTTTTTCCTGCGGAGTTGCGCCGCGTTCCAAAACCTCATTGCTTGCCATCATTTGCGCGATGATCGAAGCTGGAAAAGCCGTTGTTCGCATCATTGCGCTCAAACCGGTTGCTTCATCTTGTTTGTCAACAATATCGTAACGCAATTTTTTCGTCTCGCCGCCTTTTTTGCCGATAAATTCGAGTCTGACGAGAACATAATCGGGTTCGTCCGCCGGCAGATGTTTTGTTAAAAGTTCGCCGAAAACTTTGCGCGGCGTAACCTTGGCGTAGTCAACAAAGATTTCTTCGCTCGAACATAAACCAAGATCAATCATCGTCTTGAATTTTTCGCAATGTCCGGCGTAGCGAATCGTTTTGTAATCGAGTTCTTTGATTTTTCCTAAGAAGGTGTCGGGCAAAGTCGAAGTTCCGCCCGAAGTCTGAAACGCTTCGAGCGGCGGAAAATCGTCGAAGGAAAGACTTTCGATTTCGGTCATTGATTCGACTTCAGTAATGCGTCCGTCGCGGATGACACGCGCGACTTCGATATATTCGTTGATTAAACCTTCAACCGAGAAAACGAGCTGATATTGCAAAAGAGTTTTTGGGTTTTGGGGCAAACCTCCGACACGGATATGAATTTCTTCGATTTCATCAAACTTGCGCGTGCCGTGCATCGCCAAAATCGAAACCATTCCGGGCGCGAGTCCGCAATCGGGAATGATGCTGATTCCCGCACTTTTGGCTTGTTCATCAAGCGCGAGCTGTTCGTCAACAATGTAATTATTTCCCCCCAAATCGCAGAAATTAGTATTTGTCGCAATCGCGGTGCGCGAGAGTTCGACGTTATACCAATAATTCACGCATGAAATTGCCGAATCGTGCGATTTCATCAATTCGGCAACGTCGGAAATATTTGAAACGTCAATGTGATGCGCGGTTACGAGCGGTGATCCAACTTTTTCGATAACTTCCTGAGCTTTCTTTAAGTCGAAATCGGCAACCGTCACGGCTTCGACTTCGGGTGAATTATGCGCTAAATCGAAAACCGCGCCCAAACCCATACGCCCTGCGCCAAGAACAAGAATTTTCATAAATTTAAGCAGAGAGTGGAAAGTGGAGAAAAAACTCTTTACCCGCCACTTTTCAATTACCAATCGTCGAATTCTTCAGGTTTTTGCGCGGAGATAATTTCTCCGGCATACTCCCAAACTTTTTTCTTCCAGAGGCGAATCGAATCTAATAACTGAAAGGCGGCTTGAGGATGCGAGGCGTTGCGCTCAAGGCGGATAACCTGTGCCGTCACGCTTACTTCATCGTCGGCATTTTCGGTAATCGTCAAATTTACTTTGCTTCCGACCGTTGGAAGTAATCGCGGCAGAAAAACCAATGTTCCTTGCGGACCAACATTTTCCGTCAAGCCTTCTTCGATAATCTCTTTTCCCGACTCATCTTTCCATCGGACACGAATCGGAAAAGAGACCACGTGCCTTCCTCCAGTTCGACGTTCTTGCATAAAATTCGCTCCTTTAAATCAACAAAATGAACATTTATAATTCGTTAAACTAATATAGCTAAATAGTTGAGATACTACAACTTATCGCCGTAACTTCTTGTGAAAACTTTCTCTAATATTGCTTCCCGTTTGACATAAGCCTAGACAAGACTTGTTTAAAGATGCTAGTATCAAATATGTTTTACATTCGGAACTCATCGCGGAGTAAATTTCGCAGCAGTTTCGACACCCGTTTATTCAGTTTGTCCACACACATTTTAACTGAAGTTTATTCGTTTTTTTAACGATAGTTTGATGTGCTTTGAAAAAACGGAAAAAAATTAGGAGAATGAAATAATGATAAATCTAGCTAGAGGAAGCGTGCTTCTGTTCAGCTTGGTTATGTTGATAGGATTTTTATTCTATTTTCAACCAACAGCCGAAGCCGTCACAATAGCGATTGATTCGCAGAAAACAATTAAACAGGAAAATCTTGAAAAAGACAACTTAAATAATCAAAATTTTCAACAAACAGAAAACCAAGATTCAAATCCCCTGACAGAAGCCCAAAATACCGCCAAACTCGGCAACTTTAATATCTTAGAAGATCAATCATTCAGAGCAACAGCCTATTGTCTAAAGGGCAGAACTGCAATGGGCGGCAGCGTCCGGCGCGGAATTGTTGCCGCTGACCCACGTATTTTGCCGCTGGGCACACGCATCAATGTGAGTGCCGGTTCATACAGCGGAACATACACGGTGGCTGACACCGGCGGAGCAGTCAGAGGTCGCGTTTTGGACATCTGGGTTCCGAGTTGTTCCGAAGCCGTCAGATTTGGACGTAAATCCATCAAGGTCAGTATTGTCGGCAAAAAATCAGCTTAATATAATTTTTAACAATTTAATTTTTTATAATATTAATGGCCGTTTCATTTATTTGGAATGGCTTTTTATTGATTTGTAAGAAAAATTTAACGAAGAATTCTTGGATTTTTTCAAATTTGAATTTGCAGAGCATAAATATTTTTTGCTAAACTCACAAAACTATGAAAATCATTGTCCGCTAACATACTCGCTAACTTTTACATTTGATTCTTTCGCGCTTCTTTCGTGCGAAAGAGCAAAACTCGCTTTTAGGTTTAAGTTTCATTCATACAATTTAATATTTTTATGCTACAAAGCTCGGAAAACTCCGGTCTAAAGACGGAGAATAATTCATTTTGGTCAATTCTGCGCGAGGCCGTTGCCGGTTCATCGCGCGATTTCAC
>JBDTZT010000567.1:0-3457 GCA_040005005.1 Actinomycetota bacterium | reverse complement strand
AATATTTTAGACGAAGTGAATTACTTGGCATTTTAGAACGTGCCGGAGTAGAAACTAAAATAACAGATAATTTTCAGATTGATAGTGTCAAATATTCGGATAGCACGATTATAATTCCTCTTGCTCAACCTTACGGAAACTTTGCGAAAGCAATTTTGGAAAAACAAAATTATCCAAACTTGCTTGATGAAAAAGGAAGTCCGATTCCACCCTACGATGTAACAGCGCATACATTGTCTTTATTAATGAATGTTGAAGTAAAACCTTTCTTTAAATCATTTGTTTATAAAACCGTAAAACGCGGACGCGGATTTGGAAGCGGTTGCGGTTTAGGAAACGGCGGAAGCGGAAAAAGAGATTTTAGAAATTTAATTTACCGTTCGCAAATTCCTGTTATGGATGAAGGCTGGACTCGTTGGGTATTTGAAAAACAAGACAAAATTAATTGTAACTCTCCTTATGAAGCTGTAACCGACAAAGCAATACGGGAAGGAGAACTTTCCCGCAAAACAAATACGATTATCTTTCCCGACCAATCGCCGAATCAAATGCTGAACGGTTTTGCGAAAGGCACGATGCCCGACGAATACACGGGCGGCATCGGCAAGGAAGGCGTGGCGAATCTACGGAAATTTGTCGAGGACGGCGGCACACTCGTCTTTCTCAATCGCGCTTCGGATTTCGCTATCGAACAATTTAATCTGCCCGTGCGTGACGTGACGAAAGGCTTGCCGCGCAAGGATTTTTATATTCCCGGCTCGATTTTGCGCACCGAAATTGATACAGGCAACCCGATTGCGAAAGGAATGCCTGCCCAATCAATCGCGTGGTTTGAAGATTCGCCCGCGTTCGAGATTACGCAGGCGCGTGAATCGCCGGTTCAAATCATCGCCAAATATCCCGAGAACCCGAAAGATATTTTACTCTCAGGCTGGGCATTAGGCGCAGAAAAAATTGCCGGAAAAGCCGCGCTCGTCTCCGTTCCGATGGGCAAAGGCAAAATCATTTTGTTCGGCTTCCGCCCACAATATCGCGGACAATCTTTGGCGACCTTTCCGCTGTTGTTTAATGCTATTTCACAATAAAATTTAGCCACGAACAAACACGAACGGTCACGAAAAAAACCAAAAATTTAATAAAAACCTTTCGTGAAATTTCGTGTTTGTTCGTGGCTTAAAAATTAAATCTTAAAAATTAAATTTTATGGAAGAGAAAATCATCTACAAAGTCCTTTCATATAAAATCGTCGGTTTGGCGATTCAGGTTCGCAAAGAATTGGGTTACGGATTTTTAGAGAAAGTTTACGAAAATGCTTTGATGGTCTTGCTTGAGGAAACCAAGATTGAAGCCAAGCAACAAGTTCCGATCAAAGTTAATTTTCACGGGCGGGTTATTGGAAACTACATTGCTGATATTTTGGTAGAAAATCAAATAATTTTAGAATTGAAATCTCAAGATAAAATTGCCGAAGTTCACAAAGCGCAGACTTTAAATTATCTCAGAGCAACAGGTTTAAAATTGGCAATTTTGCTGAATTTTGGAAAAGATCGTCTCGAAGCCCAAAGATTAGTTTTATAAAATTTTTCGTGCCCTTTCGTGTTTGTTCGCGGCTAATTTTCCAAACGAATTAATGCCCGCCCGGACCGGCGCCGAGTTTGTTTTTCTTGAGCAGAAAGACGAGCGGCATCGCGCAGATGACGAGAATCATCAGGAAATAAAACGCGTCGAGAAAGGCAAGCATATTTGACTGCTTCAAAACCTGCGACCACATCAAACCGCGCGCCTGATTTGTCGCATCAATCGCCGTCGCGCCCTGCTGCTGTAAATACTGCGTCGTGCGGTTCATCCATTCGACAAAATTCGGGTTGTAGTCGTTGGTGTAATAACCGAGCGTGTTGACGTGATACTGCGAACGGCGCGACAAGATAGTCGAAAGAATCGCAATCCCGAAACTTCCGCCCAAATTGCGCGAAAGATTCATCAAAGCCGAAACATTGTTGGTTTTGCCCTGCGGAATTCCCGTGTAGGCGGCAGTGTTGATCGGCACAAAAAGAAACGCCAGACCCAAAGCCTGATAAACCCGCGCCCACGCCAGATCGGAATAGCCAACATACAAATTCAGAGTTGTCATATGCCACAGCGCGAGCGCAGAAATAATCAAACCGATTAAAATCAGCCAGCGCACCTGCACCCGCGAGATCAAAACCCCGCCGACGAGCGGCATCATCAGCATCACGACAAATCCACCCGGCGAAATAACCATTCCGGCGGTCATAGCATCGTAACCGAGCAAGGTTTGCGTCATCAGCGGCAAGAGAAATGTCGAACCGAAAAGAATAAAACCGACCGCGAAAAGCAGTATAAAAGAACTCGCAAAATTGCGGTTGAGCAGCATTCGCACGTCAACCGCCGGATTTTTGTGGTTGAACTCCCAAATTATACCGATGATCAAGGCAACCGCGCCGATCACCGCAAATTTGATGATAAAACTCGATGAAAACCAGTCTTCGCGGTTGCCTTCGTCCAAAACGATTTCGAGCGCACCGATGCCGAGCGCAATCAGTGTAATGCCAAGCCAATCGATCGAAAAGCCCTCTTTTTTCATCCTTTCCTGTTCGAGCACGGTGCTTTTCGGTTCACGCACGTAATACCACGTCAGAAAAAGCGAAAGAATGCCGACCGGTACATTGATGAAAAAAATCCAGTGCCAGCTGTAATTATCGGTAATCCAGCCGCCGACCGTCGGGCCGATGGCGGGCGCGAAAACTACGCCGAGACCGTAAATCGCAAAAGCAATGCCGCGTTTTTCGACCGGTACCGTGTCGGCAATGATTGACTGTTCGCTCGGCGCGAGTCCGCCGCCGCCGAGTCCCTGCACGATGCGAAAGAAAATCAGCATTCCGAGGTTGGTCGAAATTCCGCACAAAAACGAGCTGACGACAAATATAAAAACGCAAGCCATATAAAATCGCTTGCGTCCGAAAAATGTCGCGAGCCAACCCGAAATCGGCAAAATCATCGCGTTGGCAACCAAATATGAAGTCAAAACCCACGAGGCTTCGTCCTGTCCGGCGGAGAGATTTCCGGCAATATGCGGCAGAGCGACATTCGCAATGGAAGTATCGAGAACTTCCATAAACGTCGCAATCGTCAGAATCACGATAATTAAAATCGGGTTGATAGTCTGACCTGATGCTTCGTCTCTTTCGGCTTTTGTCGCCATATTTTCTAATTTATCGGGTGTTTACCGTTTCATTTTTAAGTTATCGGTTAAAATGTCTTTAAACTTTGCTCTTTCTTTGCGTCTTTTGCGCCTTTGTGGGCCAGAAATCTTTTTTCCCGCAAAGACGCCAAGCGATGTCCAATTTCAAAAGTTCTAATGAGCGCCCGGCGGAGGTTTTGCGCCACGCACTTTCTTAAACAAAAATGCCGCCGGAGCGCAGATCAAACAGAGAAA
>JBDTZT010000045.1:0-11699 GCA_040005005.1 Actinomycetota bacterium | reverse complement strand
AATTAGTGTTCGAGACGCCTAAAATATTTGTCGTGTTGAATAGATTAAAAATCTCGACAATCGGCTCAAGGCGAAATCTTTCTTTGAACTTGAAAACTTTTGACACGCGCAAGTCGAGCGAACTGAACGTATCGTTAAACCTTGCATTTGAAGGCGCGAGCGGCAATTGATTGGCCGCAGTGCGCGTCGAATTATATTGCGTCAGAAAAGCATTCAATTGACCGACGTTTTTGAAAAGCCGCCCGCCTGCGTTGCGCTGCAATTGCGGAACTCTTGATGAGCCGTCAGGTAGAATAATGTCCATCGGAACGCCCGAAGCGAGTGTTAAAATTGGCGACAGGCGAAAGCCGAAAGGCAAATCAACGGTTCCCGCAAACGTGAAACGATGCCGTTGGTCGTTTGGCGTCGGACCGTATTCAAGCTGTAGATTATTTGAATCAATCGGACCGTTCGAGAACGGAATCTGGTCGTCGTTGGCATAATTAAATGCTTTGGAAAACGCGTAATTGGCGCGGAATCCGTAGCGGTTGGCAAAGCGTTTTTCGACGCTCAAGAGCAAGCCGTCGTATTTGAATTTGACGCTCGATTCGAGATTGACAATTCTATCGGGTCCGCCGACGACCGGATTATTGACGACGCCAATATTGCGTCCGATGATAAAGTGCGTCCCAAAATTATGCAGAACATCGGCGCGGAAAACAAAATTTCGCGTAAATTCCCATTGCAGACCGAGATTCGATTGTTGAACCATCGGATTCTGCAAATCGTTGTCAATGATGTTGATGCCTGACGCGCCCGCGCCCGTCAATACAAAACCGGTAAATGGATTGGTGATATTCGGCGCAAACGGCGGAAAATGTCCGGTATTATCGAGGAAAAAAGTATTTCCCGCCCGAACTTCAACGGGCAAAGCGCGTCCGTCCAATCCGCGTTCGAGCGTAATAATTTCTAAAGTTACGCGGTCGTAATAGATTCCGTAGCCGCCGTGGAAACTCAAGCGATCGTTCAAAACCGAATAATTGAAACCGACGCGGGGCGCAAAATTGTTCAAGTCCGCTTTTCTGTTTCCTTTATAAAACGAAGCGGCCAGCGGATTAATATTGCCGTAGCCCGAATTGTTTTTGACGTTGGTATCGGCTTCGTAGCGCAAACCGAGATTAACCGTCAATTTCTTCGTGACGCGCCAATCGTCCTGCGCGAAAAAGGCGAAATAATTGTTGTCAACGTTTCCTAAGTTCAAGTTGCGGTTTGGAAAAGCACTCCGCAGAGTGACGGCGAAAAGCAGATCGTTGTCGTTGATGACACCATCACCATTGTGGTCGAAAGTGGCAAAATCCTCGACAAATTCGATTCTGCCCTGCCGGAACACGCCTAAGAACAAGCTCGAATCAACGCGCTGAAACTCGCCGCCGAACTTCAATGTGTGATTACCGGCAACCCGCGTCAAAGCATCGCTAAATTGCAGACGATTCTGCTTTGTGCCCTGCGGAACGCGGAAAGACGAGCCGTCGAGAATGCTCGGAAATGTATATTGAATTCCGGTCGAAACGGGGTCGGTCGTGTTGTTGAAGTTGTTGATGCTGAAACTGAAATTATTGACCATTCGCGACGAAAGCAAGTTTGTCCAGTTTGCCAAAAACGAATGAAAGCGGTTTTTCAGGTTTTGGAGGTAAGAAGCCGATCCGATCGAACGGTCGAGTTTGCTTGAATCGCGGGCGTCAACGTTCTCGAACGAATAGCGGAAATTGAAGCTGTTTTTGTCGCTGGTGTTGTAATCAAGCCGCGTGTTCAAAAGCAGATCATTGAGCGGCGCGACCGCAAAACCGCGCGTGATGCGGCGGTTCGGAACATCGCGGATGCCAACCAGCACCGCGCCGTCTTGATTGCGGAATTCAAGCGCACCAAAGGCGAAAAGTTTGTCTTTGACAATCGGCGCACCGAGCGTGAAGGAATATTGCTGGCGGTCAAACGGCGGAGCACTCTGCGAACGGTCAAACGTCGCGGGCAAGCCCTGCAGTTTTTTGTCGCGTTCAAAAAACGATAAAGAGCCGCGCACTTGATTTGTTCCCGATTTCGTCACGACGTTGATGACCGACGAAGCCGAACGCCCGTATTCCGCCGAAAAACGATTTGTCGCGACCTGAAATTCGGCAACCGCGTCCTGCGAAATATTGATCAGCGAACCGCCGACGACATCATCGTTATTGTCCGTCCCGTCAATCATCACATTGCCGCCGCGCCCGAGCTGTCCGGCGCTTGAGATAACGACCGTATTTGTTTTCGTCGGGTCAAAGTTCGGCGCGATCGTATTGCCGGGCGTCAGAAGCGCGAGTTCGAGAAAATTGCGCCCGTTGAGCGGTAGATTTTCGATTTCTTTGTCGTTGATTACCGCGTCAACTTTTGATGTTTGGGTGTCAATTCGTTCACCGTCATAAATAAAAATCGGATCATAGATGCCGCCCCCAACTCCGAGACCCGGATTAAAACTCAGAGTTTGCCCGACGTTCAGAACTATATCGGTTTTATCTGTCCGAAAGTTATTGGCTTCGGTTCTCACTTCATATTCACCAACCGGCAAACTTGAAATCACATAAATACCTTTATCATTCGTGGTTGTTGTGCGCGAAAAATTTGTAGCTTTGTTGATCGCCGTGATAGTCGCACCTGAAATAACCGCTCCATTTGTGTCGCTAACCACGCCCGTCAAAGTCGCGGTCGGCTGCTGCGGAAAAGCGGAATGCGTGCCGCACAAAACGAGCACGAAGTATATCAAAATCCGGGGTAACTTTTTCATTCATTTCACCTTATTTGTAGAATTCTGGAGAGGATTTAGAAATAATTGTAAATTAATCCACAAGTTGTGTCGAATTATTCAAAGTAAAAGAAGTTGCAAACCGAAAATCAGTCTGAAATCCCAAATTTGGTTTCTGAAAAGAGAAACGTCTTTGCTGCGATTCGTCGGTCTCGCGGCAAAGACGCTTCTTCCGAAAAAACAATTTTCAAGGCATTACTTTTAGTTCACTACCAAAAATTGAAATTATGATTCGGAAATAATATTGCGGTTACTCCATTCAAGCGCATACCATTTTCCAGTATAAGTTGAAAAATATTCACCGATTCCGGTTTTCCATGCTTCACCGTCCTTACCGGAACAGTCATTAGGAAAATCTATATTATCCCACTGCATAACATATTTAGTTTTATCGCTTCCTGTAAAATATAACGTCTTTCGCCTAAACATTAGAATTCCGCCGGGTCTTCCAATCCAATTATTTTTTTGGCTCAAACTTATACCCCATAAATCGTCATTAATCGGAATCCAGATATGATTTAGCTGAACCCAAACGAATCCCGGACGCCCCTTTATACTCGAATCTTTGTTTTCAATTGCCATTGTGTACCAAGTTGCCATTTGAATGCCTCCAAATAATCAGTAATTTATTTATTCCTTATCTCAACATTTAGTTAGTGAGCAAACTATTTTTAAAATTGGGATAGTTCAGGCAATGAATTTAAAACCCAGGTAATTCTGCCGGGTTTGAAATTTATACACATATCAGTTTCAATTGATCCTCCGCCTGATTCATTTATAAATGTAAAGCCGTCAAAGAATTTGAATAAACAAATTTTTGAATCTTACCCAACACATAACTGAAGATTTCCCGGACTGTAGATTCCGTTAATTCGGTATCCGACACATCCTCCTAAACGAAACTTCAAGAAGCCCTCGTCTTTCACGTGCCAATTACTATTTGTTAATAATGTATGATTTGTGGCAAATGGAAGTAATAATTTTACCCGGCATGCCTTGCCATCACTATCAGACATTTCGATCTCATATCTCATACTTAAACTTTCCTTTATAAATTTGAAACGCGAATTTTGTTCACGACTTCGTTAATAGATGTTCTTAAAGTGTTGATTTCTCAAAACTAAAATAATCACCTGGGTCTAAAACTCTAAGAATTTAATGTCCAACTAATTTTCCCGGGTTTAATTGTGACAACTCCCGGTTGAGAAATTTCCCCGCTACCAGAATCATTGGCGATTCCCCACATACTAGCGAAATTAAACAGAGTTGCTATCACTCCTAAATCTCCAACCCATAACCTGAGATTTCCTGACTCTCCTGTTTTTCCGGTTATTTGACAACCGCCCGAACGAAATTTCAAACGTCCTTCGTCTAAAATATGCCAAGTGCTATTGGTTTGATCTGTATTATTTTTTATGAGAGGGAGTGATAGCCTTATCCGACATCCTGAACCGTCCGAATCCATAATTTCAACTTCATATCTCACAACTTTGCTCCTTATTGATCCTGAAAACTTTGGAATCGGTTACTGTTTTCCTTTAAAATTGAGTTTGCAAATATGACCCGAAAATCACGTCTGCCAACTTATAAAAGATTTTGTTTGAAAAACATCTTTAAAGTCTTAAAATAAGTTATTAAAAGTTCTTAAAAATGTATGAGCGTTGAAATTAGAACAATTTTTACCTTCGATGGTTTTGTGCTTGAAACAGAAAAACGATTGCTTATTAAAGATGGCAAGACCATTTCACTCAACAATAAGACATATGATTTGTTGCAGACATTTGTACTCAATCGCGGACGTTTGATGACAAAAAATGAGTTATTGAATGTTATTTGGGAAGGACAATTTGTTGAAGAATCAAATCTTGCCGTCCAGGTTTCGACTTTAAGAAAAATTTTAGGCGAAAAAAAAGATGAGCATCGGTATATCCTGACTGTTCCGGGTGAAGGCTATCGGTTTGTTGCTGAAGTTGTTGAAGACAACAAATTTAAGAATTATTTGTTTGCGAAGGACGAAAATTTTGAAAGTTTTGATAGAAGTGCATTTGAAAAAAGTTTACCACCGACACAAAAAAGATTTTTCAATCCTCAGTATGTTCGATGGTCAATTGTCCTCGTCATTCTAATTTGCTCATTGGCGACATTATCGCTATGGTATCGCAAACAGCATTATATAGACTTTCCGAATCCTAAATTCACCAAACTCACTTCAATCGGAAAAGTTAGAAATATTGCGCTTTCGCCAAATGGAGAATATTTAGTTTTTTCTCAACGGGATGATGAAGGGCAAAGTTTATGGCTGAGACAAAGCGCAACAAATAGTAAAATCCGTATATTGCCGCCGCAAAAGGTTGAGTTTCTTAGTTTAATCGTTTCTCCGGATAATAACTTTATTTACACATCAGTTTTTCTAGACAATAAAGCCGATACACCGCTTTGGAAAATTCCACTTCTTGGCGGTGCTGTGCAAGAAATTCCAAACGTCAACACGTGTGCTGATTTAAGTTTTTCGCCTGATGGCAAACATTTTGCCTTCACCAGAGAAAATAGCGAAAACGTACAATTAGTAATTGCCGATTCTGACGGCACAAACCAAAAAATCTTGCTTGAAACCGAAGGAGGAATTCGTGAAATCCCAACTTACGCGGCAAAGGCGATTGCCTGGTCGCCTGACGGTAATGAAATTGCCTGTGCTTTTAAGGTAAAAACTGACAATGGAATTTTGTCTAAAATAAGCTTGGTTGACGCGGCAAGCGGAAATGAAACTCTTCTGAATGATAAAGTTTGGGAGGACATTAGATATTTAACCTGGATTGACTCTGAAAATTTAGCTCTTATAAATGGGGAAGACGGGCAAATTTGGACAACTTCCCGCAAAAATGGCGAAACAAAAAAGATAACCAATGATGTGCAAAAATATAGTTGGTTGGCGAGTACCAATAATCAACTTTTCAGCATTCAAAGAAATATAAATTCCAGTCTGCAAGTCGGTGAATTTAACGAAAATGTCAAGACAATTAATTCACGCGAGATTTTTTATGAAACGGGATATATAAATAAAGTTGCTTGGAAGGCAAATGATTCAATTCTTTACACTTCTACCGCTTCGGGAACCAACGAAATCTGGCAAATGAATTCTGATGGTTCAACTCCTACGCAACTTACTTTTGATGGCAAGATTGCTGATGGAATGGCAATTTCGCCACAGAATGACTCAATCGTTTTCAGTTCAAACAGAAACGGTAATACATCTCTGTGGATGTCTGATATAAAAGGCAAAAATATTCACCAATTAACCGATGGGATGGAAGATTTACGCCCGGAATTTTCACCTGACGGCAAAAACGTTGTTTTTCAGCGAGGCCAAAATCTTGTTCCTCCAAAAGTTTGGCGGATTAATCTCGAAAGTAAAAGTGAAACTAAGTTGAATCAAGAAATATCTTTATTTCCGGTATTTTCACCGGACGGAACAAAAATAGCATATTCCAGTGCGGGAAGTGGCAATGATGGTGCTTGGCAAATAGCTTTAATATCGAACAAAAATGGTGAGTTATTACAGAAATTGGATTTGCCGATAACCGTCAATGAACGTTTCAAGCGGTGGTATCCAAATGGTGAGTTTCTGACCCAATTTTTTAATTCGGGGAATAATTTCAACTTATTGTTTTTACCGACAAGCAGCAAAACACCGGAAATTATTTCTAATCTTGGAAAAGGTCGAGTCATCTCATTTGATTGGTCAAAAGATGGCAAGAGACTTGTTTATACGGTTGAAACTGAAATTCGGGATGTCGTAGAAATTGGCGATTTTGAAAAATCTCAATATTGATCTGGTGTTCAGTAAAGATTGAATTGACTGTCAAATAACACAAATCAAGTAAAAGATGGACATCATTCAAAATCAATAAAATCAATTACTATTTGGTTGAGAGGCGGTTCTTCTGCCCGCTGCTCGGAAGTCTCTGAACGAGGGGCAGAAGAACTGCCTTTCAACCGTTGATTTATTTGATTTTTAATTATGTTGATCCTTCAATTAAGTAATCGGACCCATTAGTTTTATATATTCTGAAATACTCAAGATAACCTCGCTGATTTGAAATAAGCCTATCTTGAAGTTTCCTGTTGAGACAGAATTTTTGCGCTAAAAGTACATTTTTCTCATGCCCTTTCCACAACATCTGATAGTTTCGACAAAGTAAATTAAAAATTTCCGATTAACGCACCCGATTGTTATTTCGCCAATGAATTTTGTATTCTATAAACGGAATTTGTTTCCATTTTAAGGAGGGTTATGACAAAAAAGGTTCTGATTGTCGAAGATTACGCCGATACACGAACAATGATGAGGTATTTGCTTCAGCATTTCGGATATGAAGTCTTTGAAGCAGCGGATGGACAGGAAGCCGTTGACAGAGCTCGAGAAAATCATCCTGACTTAATATTAATGGACATTTCAATGCCTGTGATGGATGGTTTGACCGCGACGCAAATAATCAGAAAGTTTGAAGGTTTTGCCAAAATTCCCATTATCGCCGTTACCGCTTACGGAAAATCTTACTATCGCCAAGCAATCGAAGCCGGTTGTGATGATTTGATTAACAAACCACTCGATTTTGAAAACCTGCAACCGATTCTCGAACAATATCTGGCGCAATAACTTTTAGATTTGACCGATTTACCACCCAAATTTACTTTATTTTTTCTTTCATTTGCAAAAACTTGATCGCCGCTTCAAGAATTTCATCCCGCTTTTGCGCGATACCCTTGATTGTCGGAGAAACTTTGATCATCGGCTGAATTCCTATTCTTTGCAATTGCCGTCCATCGGCGTGACGAACTTCGTGCCCTGAAAATGTTACATAAATCGCGCCGGGCAAAACCAGATTCGTAACATCGCCATTCGCTCCGGCGGTCGGCATTCCGATAAAAGTTACGTTTGCTGCCGATTCAAAAAACAGGCAGGTGTGTTCCGCCTGACTGATTGCCCATTCATCAATCAGCATCACAACCTTCCCGCGATAAACTTCTCCGACTCTTTCGGGAATTTGCTGGATAAAGGAATAATTTGTGCCGTTTGCAAAATCTGATGGACCCAAATTTTTGGCTGAAAGAATCGGTCGTGAAAATAACGCGGCGGAAACATTGCTTTTATCCGTCAGACGCGGTGCAATTGACCACGCCGTTGCGTTCGGATAACCGCGCATATCAAAAATAACGGCTTTCGTGTCTTTGATTATCTCGAACATTTCATCAACTTCGCCTATTTGCAAACGTCCGAGATCAACATACCCAAAACCGCCCGGAAGAATTTCCACTTCAGGAGTCGTGCGGAAAAAAGCTTTATACAAATTCGGATTGTACAGCGTTTCCGTCCGGGCAATTTCGACCTCACGCGTTTTTCCGTCCACAGCTTTTAAGGTGATTTTTGCTTTACTATCCTTCTGCCCGCGCAAAATACCCATAGCGACGGCGAAATTTAATTTTTGCGGCGTAGAGGCGGCAATAAAATGCGAAAGATATACACGTCGTTTTGTTTCCGGTTCGCCGTCAACTGCCACCAGGACATCGCCGATCTTTACCGGAATTTTATCGTCGAGAATATAGAAAACAACCGCCTGATTGTTTATGTATCGAACCAGAAACGGGACGGTGAAATTTCCGAGCCTCTCGCTCAATGCCCTTGTCCCTTGAATAAATCCGTGCGAATCGTGAATTTCCGTGACCATCTCGCTCACCGTCATTTGATAATCAACTGCGTTTTTGTCAGCCTCAAACTTTGGAATATAACGCGGCAAAACGTCTTTCCACGTATCGGTAATCAAATTTTTGTAAGGATAAAAATTATCAATTACACTCCAAAAACGAAACAATGCTAAAAGGCGATATTCGGGATTCGGAAATTCCATTTCCTTATATGAATCTTCTTTTAAGCCGCGTTGCGGAGCGTTTGCCGAAACCTTATTGTATCGAACAGCATTTGGTTTGGATTCTTTGAGTGCGAAAATTATTTCCTTCAGGGCGGAATCTTCATTTGCACTTTTCTTGACAATCAAATCGGATTGAAAACCCAAAGTCCCGTCCGTATTTACTAATTCGGTCGTTCGCATTTTAACCGAAACGCTGTCGGGGAGACTTATTTCAAAGGCGTTTGCCCCGAATTCTTTGGTCAACTCGCCTTCCTGCACAATATAAGCCAATTTCGCCGATTGCAAACTGCTGAGAATATCGGAAAACTCCGGCGTATTATCGTTGATAATAAAACCGAGCGGAAGTTTTGTGGCGGCCGAACCGGTCAGCATTTCCGGCGCGTCCGTTACTAAAGACGAATAATAACCGCCTGAAGGTTGACCCGACTGCGGTGTGTAGCCGTTATGCATTCGATATCGGTAGGTCGCCTTAGAAATATCATCAAGTAAGAAATTTGAAAGAGTTTCGCGCAAAAATTCATTGAAATAATACCCAAAAGCATCATCCGAAACTTTAATATTCTGATTTAAACGGCAATCATAAATAACGGCTTTGGCTTGCCTGGATAACTCTTCAATTTGTTTGTAAATCTTTTCTTTTTGAGAGCAGTCGGCGACAAGCATTTCGGTGATCGCCGCTAAATCCAAAACCAGCATACCAGTAATCAAACGCCCCGGCTCACCTTGCTTTTTATCGTTTTGCGTTTTAATTTTCGATACATTTTTAATTTCGGCGACCGTGGTTTTATCATTTAAAGCGGCCAGCATCGAATTAATCGCCGCTTGATACTCTTGCGAAGTTTTTGCCGAATTTACTTTTGTGATTGTTTCAACGAGAGATTTGTCCCAATTAATATTTTGATTTGCCAAATATGGATGATAAAACTTGACCGTTCCCCAAACTTTTGCCAAACCGGTCAGTCTTTCAATACGTTTTTGTTCGGTTAGAGCAAACATATTTTAGGTAATAGTAAACGTCAATAAATATAAAAACAATAAAATCTTCATCGAATTTTTCTCTTTGGATTTTTCAGATTTCTTTTTATTTTAGTTTCAGCACAAAAATTTTATCACATAAAATTGAAGATAAATCTTGAAATTTTAAATTGTCGAGGCAGTTGAATTAACAACTAAATTTTCCCTGAAGAAAGATTTTCATTCAATTTCTGCTTTGGTTTCTTTTGCCGGATTAAATAAATGATGTAGCCACCGGCATTTTTATTTTCCACAACATTTACAACTTTTGCCGTCGGAACTCAAATCAATATTCTTAAATTTCGCCTCGTTTCCGGCGCGAATCGGCTCGCGGTCGTTGGAATCAAAATAATCATTGATTTCAGAAATTAATTTCAATTTTTCCTTCGCCGTCAGATTTAAGAATCCGTGAAATACTACCGTTATATTTTCTTCCATAATTTTATCTTAACTTTTTTTGAATCTGATATTTTTGTTCTCGCGAGCTTGAAAAATTGTAAGTTTTTTTTGATATTATTTAAATAACCACGGGGGAATTTATGAAGAATGAAAAAAAACGTAATGCAATCGGCAATTTTCTGGTTGAGTCGGGATTGTGAATTATCAATAACTTAATAGTGATTTTTGGCTTACCTTTTCTGATTTATAAGAAGATGCAAGAATTTTGTTCGGGTAAATCAAACTTTTGCCATCATCCGCCGTATAAAACCAAAAAATCTAACTCAGCTTCGTATTTATCCGGACAAATAGATTCAATTTGTAGATTGATTGATTAAAATTTCACGGCGTTTTCACACGAAATGCATTTTTTGACCGCACAACTGCGTCGTTTCGGTCAACCTTGACTTTTATCTGATATATTTTTCCGGCTTCGACCTTTTCGGGATAAAATCCGACCAAATATTGTTTTCTGAGTTCATCGGAAATCGCTTCAAAAGCCGCCGTCAAATCAGTCACATCTTTTTGATAAAATCTCCCCGCCGTTAGGTCCGCCAATTTTTGTAAAAAAGCGATTGCCTCTTCATTTGCCCTTTCGTTTCTTTTTCGCATAATATCGGGATTTCGATTGCGCCGGCCCATTCCGCCGCGCCGGTTCGGAAATGGAAACCTTTGGCGCATCATTCCTTGGGGAATCGCGCCGGTATCGTAAAAAATTGAATAAACCAACGTGTCTGATTCTTCAAGTTTTTTAATCAACTCACTTTTTCCGATACGACTGCCGAAATCTTTCCCGTCAGTCAGCATAATAACCGCTTTGCGACCTTTCACACCCGCAAAATTTTTATTGACAGCTTGATAAACAGCATCCTGCATCACCGTTCCGAATTGCTCGCCGATTTCCGTTTTCTTGATCACTTTCTTCAATTTTTCGCGATCAGAAGTAAACTCGCTCAAAACATTTACCTGCCAGTCAAAACTGATAATCAGACAACGATCATTCGGTTTCAGCTGCTTGATAAATTCCTCGGCAGCTTTTTTAATCTTGTCTAAAACCTGCTCGGTGCTGCGGCTTGTATCGAGCAGCAGCGCAACATTTATCGGCGAATCTTCCGCGGCAAAATATTCGATGTTTTGTTTTTGACCGTCCTGAAAGATTGTGAAGTTCTCAGCCCTTAAGTCCGAAATATAACGATTTTGACGGTCGCTGACGATAATCGGTATCGTCACTAGATTTGTATCAACTTTGATGACATCTTCGTCTGTTTTGATTTGTGCTTTTATTTCCGGCGAAACAAAAGCACAAATCAAAACAAGCGGTAAAATCAGCGAATTTCGACTTATTTTCAGCATAACTTTTGAGTGTTTAGACGCCCCATTCCGGCATTTAGCTGAAAAAAGAAAATTTGCCCGAATATTATTTCTTCGTCAACATTTCCTGCACCTGATTGACATCTTTATCACCGCGACCGGATAGATTACAAATAATTGTCTGCGCAGGCGACATT
>JBDTZT010000566.1:0-3465 GCA_040005005.1 Actinomycetota bacterium | reverse complement strand
TAGCCTTCACGATTTCTGACCGTTAGACGCGGCAAACCGCGCGGAGGTTTGACCTTAACTTTTACTTTATGATATTTTCCGTCCGGCTTAAACTCCTTCGGCGTATAGCCGATTGAATATTGATGGCGAAGTTCGAGCGCGATGCGTTCAAAAATCTCGTCCATCTCGACATCGGTTTGCGGATAAAACGCCTTTCCGCCCGTCACCGAAGTCAATTCGTCTAGAAACGCCTGTCCCTGCATTCCTTCACTGCTTCCCGCATCGCGCCCGTCCATAATACCGACGGCGTAAACGACAACATCGGATTCTTTCATCAAGCGGCGCACTTCACCGAAATTATAGCGCGAAGCATTGTCTTGCCCGTCGCTGATGATGAGCATCGCTTTTTTCTGATGAGTTCCGCGCGTAACTTTTTCGATGCCGAGATAGCAGGCATCGTAGAGAGCCGTATTGTTTTTGGGATTAACGAGCTGTAACTTTCGCAGCACGGCTTCGCCGTCGCGGGTGCGGTCGAGCAGCAGCTGGGCGCGGTTATTAAAGGCGATCAGAAAATATTCGTCGTTCGGATGAGAGGTGTTGATAAATTTCTCTAAAGCCTTGCGCGCCTTGCCGATTTTCGTGCCGCTCATCGAATCGGAAACGTCAAACAAAATGCCGAGCGAAACGGGCGCGTCCGTGTCGCTGAAAAACGAAATTTCCTGTTCCTCGCCGTTATCTACCACGGTAAAGGCGTTTTTCGTTAAACCCGAAACATAACGCCCGTAAATATCCGTGACGGTCAAAGTCAAAGTTACCAGGTCGGTTTGGATCCTTTCGGGTTTATTATCTTCAATCGCTTGTTGCTGCGGCGGGGTTAGCGATGGCTGCGGGTTTTGAGCAAACGACACGAGAACGCCGAATGAGAGGAAAATTGAAAGGAAACTTAATCTCAGCATGATGTCAAATCGGCTGACACTTAGAACGTAATTTACAGCCATAAATTCTCCCTACTAACTGGTTTTTATATTGTATGTAACGAATACTATTTCCGCAAGATATTTTTATGATGTTCGGAAAGGAAAAACAGTTGTTTTGCCGGGAAAAAAGTTTTCAAATTTGAAACGGTTTGCAACCTTTGGTAAAAAAAAGCGTGATATACTTTTGAAAAATTTGGCAGTAGGCAGCGGCGGTTGGCAGTTTGAAACCATTCTGCTCACGGCCAACTGCCGCTGCCTACTGAATTTATGGCTGAATTTATTTGTCGTTTAGGAACGCCTTCGGGCGAAGTCGTGACGCGCATCGTCGAAGCTGTCGGCGCGGGCGAAGCAAAATCGCAGCTTGAGGTCGAAGGTTTCAAGGTTTTTACAATCGCCAATGCCGAAAAAGGTTTGTCGGCCCTTTTGCCGGGCGGCGCGGGCAAGAAAAATCGCGTCAAACAGAGCGATTTTCTGCTTTTTAACCAACAGCTTTCCGCACTTTTACGGGCGGGAATTCCGGTTCTGCAATCAATCAACCTTTTAAAAACCCGTTCGCAATCGTCTTCGCTGCGCGTGGTTCTGGCCGATGTCGAGGAAAAGATCAAAAGCGGGATTCCGCTTTCCGATGCTTTTGAAGCGCAGGGAATGTTTCCGCGAATCTACACGGCTTCGCTTCTTTCGGGCGAAAAATCGGGTGCGTTGGACGATGTGCTGGCGCGTTATGTTGATTATCTGAAACGCGCCGTCGGTGTTTCGCGGAAACTTCGCGGCGCACTGGCGTATCCGGCGTTTCTGCTGACGGCTTCGATGATTATGGTCGCGTTTCTGACGCTTTACGTGGTGCCGCGAATGTCCGACCTGTTCAAAGGTTTAAGCACGAAAAACGGTTTGCCGACGATTACGATTGTTGTTCTGACGGTTTCTTCGACCGTCGCGAATAATATCTGGTGGCTGTTGCCGATGATCTTGATTTTAGGCTTTGCCATTATGATCTGGCTCAGAACGCCGAACGGCAAACTGCTTTTGCATAAATTTTTGCTCCGGCTGCCGCTCATCGGAAATCTAATCAAACAAATGACGACGGCGCAGCTGGCGCGTTCGCTTTCGACGCTTCTGTCGGGCGGAATTACCGTTCCCGATGCGTGGGACATTGCTTCGCAAGCGATCAACAATCTCGAATTGCGCCGCCGGAGTCAAGGCGTTTTACATCTCATCAGGGAAGGACGCGGTTTTACCGAAGCCCTCGAAAAAACGAATTGGATGCCGCCGCTCGCGCTCGATATGATCGGCATCGGTGAAAAATCGGGAAGTCTGCGCGAAATGCTCGACGAGGTTGCCAACTTTTACGATGCCGAGGCGGAAGTCCGGCTCGAACAACTGATGACGCTGATGGAACCGGTAATTTTGGTCTTTATGGCATTAATCGTGATCGTCATTCTGCTGGCGATCTATCTGCCGATTATTCAAACAATTTCGTCGGGACCTTTCAGCGGAAGAGGTAGATAATTATGCAAACAATCGAAGGAACTTATAAAAATGGACAAGTTGTTTTAGTGGAAGTGCCGAAAGACATAACCGAATCAAAAGTGTTGGTTACATTTCTTGATACAAAACAAATTAATTTAAAAGAACGCGGTATTGATGAAGAACAAGCATCTGAATTAAGAGCAAAACTCGGCGCGATAGTGGAAGATTGGAACAGACCGGAAATGGATATTTACGATGTTGATTAAAAAAGGCGACATTGTACGAGTTTTATTTCCGAATTCAAATCTTGTTTCGTCGAAACGCCGACCTGCTTTAGTTATTCAAGAAGACAATTTGAATACCGGATTGCCGCAAACAATTTTGGCGATGATTTCCAGTAATATGAATCGTGCAAATCATCCGTCTCGCATTACTGTTGCGTTACAATCATCTCAAGGAATTGCTTCGGGATTAAGACTTGATTCGGTAATTATGACCGATAATTTGGTGACAGTTCTTGATTCCGAAATTGATTCTGTGCTTGGCAATTTGACTGATATGAAAGAAGTGGAAAATGCTTTGCGCCACACTTTTGGATTACAAACTATAATTGAAGAAAATGAACAATCAAACTAACGAAACTGTTGCTTATCAATCTTCGCCGGAAATTGTGCTTTCGGATTTTTTGGAAAACGAGCCGCCCGAAGTCATCGAGGCGAAGGCACTCGCGCGGCGTTATCGTTTGCCGTATATTGATTTACTTCCGCCGGACAAAGAATCGCCGATTGATTATGAAGAACTGGCGAAAATTCCGGTTGATATGATGCTCAAAAATCATTTCGTGCCATTAAAGCGGGAAGGATCGAATCTTCACGCGGCGATGGCTGACCCGTCCAATCTCGAACGGCTTGATGAGCTCGAAAATGCTCTGAATGTTCGCATTGTCCCTTACGTGGCGACGCAGGGCGCGATTGATGTCGTCTTGAAAAAAGGCGACGCGACGCAGAGAGTTTTGCAGGAAGCGGCTTCGACGTTTAAGATT
>JBDTZT010000565.1:0-3470 GCA_040005005.1 Actinomycetota bacterium | reverse complement strand
GCTCGGTTTGATGAGCTTTTTGACCGCCGGCGAAAAAGAAGTCCGCGCCTGGACGATTCCCGTCGGCACCAAAGCACCGCAAGCCGCCGGCGAAATTCACACCGACATCGAACGCGGATTTATTCGCGCCGAAATCGTTTCATACAGCGATCTGGTCAAACACGGAACCAGAAAAGCCGCGAGCGAAAAAGGTTTGACGCGACTCGAAGGCAAAGAATATGTGATGCAGGACGGCGATGTCGTGGATTTTCGTTTCAATGTCTAGCGTTTGGTGCTAAAATCGGGTTTATAAATTTGAGTAGAGGAAATCGCGGAAAATATGACAAAGATTTGGTTATTGGTTTTTATTGTTTTAACTTTTGTCTTTTCAACTTCGGCTCAAAATTCACCGCCGAAAACCGTCACGGATTTTTTCTTGTCTTTACCCGAAAAATATTTCGCGCCGTATATTAACGGGGAAGGCGCAACACCTAATTTGCGCGATTACCGCAAATCAATTATCAAAATTGAAGACATCAAAAACGGTTATTTGCGAATTGAAGAACCGACGACGGAAGGTTGGGCGGAGGTCGCCATTTTTAAGAAAACGAACGGGAAATATATCGTCGGAATTTCGCAGGTCGGTTGTGGTCCGAGTTGTTCGAGCGAAGAGACTTTTCTATCATACGAAAACGGAAACTGGCAGGAAATAACCGCACAGGTTTTACCGAAAATTACCGAAGCCCAAGTGAATGCCGCTTACAAACGCGGCAAAGTCAGCAAAGAAAATCAATCGGGACTCCTTGTTTATGAACTGCCGCGAACCGGAACGACTATCAAAGTCAAAACCGGAGATGATGACGCGGCGGAAGTTGTTCTTTTTGAATTGAATTGGAACGGGGCGAATTTTGTTTTGAAAAGCAAATGAATAATTTAATGAACGGCAATTACGAAAAACTTGTCGAGCAGATAACGGATTTGGTCTTGGCGAAGATCGGCGACGATGCTTATTGTCCGTCGTTTTGCCGCGCTGATGTTGAGCGGATTGTTGACGCCGGCGCGTCGCGGATCGGGATTGTTTTGGGCGAAACCGCGACGGCGCACGATTGGGCGAGCCTGATTGACCACACGCTTCTCAAACCCGAAGCAACCGAAAGCGATATTAAAAAACTTTGCAACGAAGCGATTCAGTTCGGCTTTGCTTCCGTTTGTGTTAATCCTTCGTGGGTGAAAAAGGCGAACGAATTTCTGAAAGGCTCGAATATTCCGGTTTGCACGGTGATCGGATTTCCGCTCGGTGCGACGCTTTCGGACGTGAAGGCTTACGAAGCGCGGCGGGCAATTTTTAACGGCGCCCGCGAGGTTGATATGGTCATCAATATCGGCGCGTTAAAATCGGGCGACGACTGCACGGTCGAAGATGACATTCGCGCCGTGGCAAACGCCGCGCATGAAAACGACGTTTTATTAAAAGTGATCATCGAAACTGCGTTATTAACCGACGAAGAAAAAGTCCGCGCTTGTTTAGCTTCAAAAAATGCGGGCGCGGATTTTGTCAAAACTTCGACGGGCTTTGCCAAAGGCGGCGCAACGGTGGAAGATGTCACGTTGATGCGCCGCACGGTCGGACATTCTTTAGGCGTCAAAGCGTCAGGCGGCGTCAAGGGAATTGACGATGCCCGCGCAATGTTTGAAGCCGGCGCAACCCGCATCGGCGCCTCGGTCGGCGTAAAAATCGCCCAGGAAGCAAGCGGTGTAAAATCCACAATCGTCGCCGGAAGTTATTAAAATAATTACACAGTAAAAATCAAAAGAAATAGCCGCTAAAAAACACGAAGCTATACAAAACGGGCAATTGTTTCGGATTGTTTCGTGTAATTTAGCGGTTATTTCTTTTCGACCGTGCGTTTTATGGCTTTGCCAAAATTCTAAGTTACTTTGAAATTAAAGTTTATAAAGCCGGTGGCTTTGACTGCTTTATTTTCAACAATAATGGGTTTGAATTTAGATTTGCGAACGGCCTCTTCGGCCGGTTGGCGTAATCCTTTCGGACCTGAGGTCGCTTTGGCCAACGTCACTTTCCCTTCTTCGTCCAGTGTTATTTCAACCGTGACCAAACCTTCGGTGTTTCGCTGCCGTTCAATTGAGGGATATATGGGCATTGCTAATTTGGCGGCAAAACGGTTTAATGCGCCGATATTGAGAGGCTCATTCGGATTGGAAACTTCCTTGACGGCCGTGGTAGTTTTGTTTTGCGGGGTCGTTTCAGTTTTTTGTACAAATTCTTTGGTGGGCGTGGTCGGCACAGGTTTCGGCAAGGAAGCTTGAAGTCTTTGCAAGGCATTTTTCGCAGGTTCGTTGTCCGCGTCGAGTTCGACGGCTTTTTGATAATCGCCAAGTGCCTTTTCGAAGTTACCGACTTTCTCTAGTGCCGAGCCGCGTTTGAAAAATGCCATCGCTTCCTTCGGGTCGAGCTCGACGACTTTATCGAAATCGGCAATCGCCAGATTGAAACTCTTGTTATTGAAATGAGCCAGCGCACGGCTAAAGTAAATCGCCGGATCTTTTGCATTGAGTTCGATCGCCTTGTTGTAATCGGTGATTGCCGTGTCGTATTCGCCCATCACGAAATTCGCATTCGCCCGGTTTTGATAAAATGCGGCATCGGGCGGACGCGGCGTTGAAACTGGAATTGCTTCGACTTTCGGCGTCGTCGCGCTGACTTTAATAACCGGACTTTTTTCTCGAATTGCCGCGACCAGCGCATCATCTGCGCCCGCCGTGCGGAGTTCTTTTTCAAGGTCGAGATTAAGCGTAAAAGTAATTCCGCGTTGTTTGACACCTTCGGTCAACAGCTGATTTCTTTCGGCCACCGGCACCTTTTTTGAACGGAGAACGGCGACAATATCAACCAGACTGAGCGGCGTTTGCTGCGCCATCCCGTTTTGCGAAAAAGCGGTCAGCGAAAGAATCAACGGTGTCAGCAGAAAAAAGGAGAAAAATCTCAGGCGTGTTAATTTAATTTGGGGGAAAGATAAGAATTTCATATTTTTTTGGTCCCGTAATACTCGATAAATTATCTTAATTTTCAGGCAAAACAACGAACAAAGAATATTCCTTGTTTTGCCTAATTATCTTTAAGCAAATCGTCAAGCGTGACGACTTTCTTTTTTACTTCGGGCGTTTTGGCCGTCGTTGTCGTCGGTTTTTTGGCTTGTGCCGGAGTCGGCGTGGTGGCGGTTTTTGTTTTAACCGCGGTTGGATTAGAAGATGTATTTGTTTCTTGCGTAGAAACTGTCGGCGTGGTGCTTATGTCGGATGTTGTTTGATAACTCGACACCGGCGCCGCCTCAACCGTCTGCGCGGGCGTTGATTCGACCGTCGGTGCCGGTGTCGCCGTGCTGCTCGCCGAAACCGTCTGATTTGTATCGGCAGTTTTGGAACTCAAAAAAGTCCAAATTCCAAACGCCGCGCCGCCCAAAACTATCAAA
>JBDTZT010000564.1:0-3471 GCA_040005005.1 Actinomycetota bacterium | reverse complement strand
GTCATCTGCGATTTTTCCAATCGTTCGTCAAACGTCAGATTTTCCCGCAAATCCTTCAAATTGGAGAGTAAGTCTTTCATCGTTTGATAACGCTCGTCTCTATTTTTGCGAAGCGTTTTGGCGATAATTCTTTCCAATTCTTCCGGCACATTGGCGGCAAAATGCGAAAGCAGTTGCGGCTCGGCGTTTATCAAATTCGCAAAAGTTTCCGACATCGTGTTCCCGGCAAACGGCGTTCGCCCTGTGATCATTTCGTAAAGCATCACGCCGAAACTAAAAATATCGGTGCGTTCGTCAACTTTTTCGCCTTTCGCCTGTTCGGGCGACATATAATTGACCGTTCCCAAAATTACGCCTTTCGCCGTGTCGTTTTGCTTGACGGCGGCATCTTCCAAACCTATTGCCTTTTGCTCGACGAGTTTTGCCAAACCAAAATCCAGAATCTTCACATAACCGTCGGGACGAACTATTATATTTTCCGGCTTGATGTCGCGATGAACGATGTTGGCGGCGTGTGCGGCCGAGAGCGCGTTGGCAATTTGGATCGAGATTTCTAAAACTTCCGATAACTTCATTGGCGATTTTCCGATAAGGTCGCGCAAAGTTTTGCCTTCGATAAATTCGCTGACGATAAAATGCGCGTCATCCGCTTCGCCGATTTCGTGAATTACCAGAATGTTCGGGTGATTCAAAGCGGAAGCGGATTTTGCTTCCTGGATAAACCGGTTGAGATTGGTTTCGTGGCGGCTAAATTTTTCTTTGAGAATTTTAATGGCGACGCGGCGGTCGAGTTTTTTGTCTTTAGCGAGATAAACTTCACCCATTCCGCCCGCGCCGATTTGTTCGAGCACCTCGTAATGACCAAAACATTTTCCTTTTTCGAGTTTCCGGTTTTTCTCAAAATCGTTCGCCATTTCACCGACGGCGGGCTTTTCCATAAAACTTTCCGCATTGTCGTAAGAAGACAAAAGCGATTCGATTTCGCGGCGCAACGGTTTATCTTCACCGCACACGCGGTCGAGAAATTGCCCGCGATTTTCAGGCGTTTGCCGCAACGCATCGGCAAAAATTTCTTTCACATGTCGCCAATTTTTTTGTGCCATTTTTTGTTTACTCTCCGGTTCTCGAACTTTTCGCGGCAATCAATCCTTTTATATATTAACGCGCCATTGGCGGAAAAACCGTTCAACTTTTTTATCTCGTCAATTCACGATGGAGCCAAGCCTTAGCCATTGCCCAATCATTGGCGACAGTCGTCCGGGAAACTTTCAATGCGGCCGCTGTTGCTTCCAAACTGAGGCCGCTGAAATAACGGAGCTCGACAATTCGGGATTGTTGCTCGTCAAATTCCGCCAGGCGATTCAAGGCCTCGTCAAGCGCAATCAAATCTATGGTTTTTTCATCGCTGACAACCATCATTGCTTCTTCCAAAGGCAGGTTTTCGCCCGCGCCGCCGCGTTTTTCGCGATGCTTGGCGCGGGCGTGGTCAACCAAAATCCGCCGCATCATATTGGACGCGACGGCAAAAAAATGGGTGCGGCTTTCCCAATCTACGTCTCGTTGGTCAATTAATTTCAGATAGGCTTCGTGGATTAAGGCGGTCGTTTGCAGGGTGTGGTTTGAGCGTTCCCGACGCAAGTATCTTCGCGCCTGTTTGTGCAGTTCGTCATAAACAAGCGGCATTAATTCTTCCAACGCCTCACGGTAGCCGTCGCTCCATTCGCGCAACATCCGGGTTATTTTACGAGTTTGTGTCATCAGGAAATCTCCCGCCAAAGTATCGAATCGAAAAATACTTAAATCTATAATTTCGCAAAAAATCTGAACGGTGTTTTTTCAAATAACGCACTAATAATCAGAAGCGAAAAAAAATCGGCACTCCGAGAAATTTAGGAGAAAATCGGGAGAATTTTCCAAAGACATATTCAAACTCCGATGTTTATTGTGTATTTGTAAAACACCAAATGTCGTTTTTGAAAAGCCTTCAGATAAATTAGCTAAATATTGCCAGCATTATATCAGCTGACGAATTATTTTGAAAGAAAAAAGGAAACACTAATGAAAAACTCTAAAATCACGATTTTATTTTTGACGATAATTTTTTTATCCGCTTCAGCATCGGCGCAGTCAACCGAAAGAATTTCGGAAACCACTGCTCGCGCCGGAGAATTAAACAAGCAGGCAGTTAAAAAAACTGAAGTAGGAAAATTTGCCGAAGCGATTGAAGTTTTTCGCCAAGCAATCGCTTTGCGCCCCGATTCCGCAATCATTTACGACAATCTGGGTGTGACTTTGTATCGTGCCGGACGACTTGAGGAAGCCGTCGCGGCTCTCAAAAAAGCGATTCAAACCAACCCCGATTTCGCCATCACCTATCGCCGTTTGAGTGCGGTTTATGTTGATTTGAAAAAATACGACGCAGCCGTCGAAGTTCTCGAAGAATCTATCAAATTAGAGCCGAATTCAGCGATTGCCCACTACAATTTGGGTTGTGTTTATGTGTTGCAGCAAAAATTCAAAGCAGCCGTCGCCGAGCTCGAACGCGCCGCCCGCATTGAACCGAACAATGCAGAAACTTACGTCCAATCGGGTTATGCGTTGAGCCGTCTGAAAAAATACGACGAAGCGATCAAACAAATGGAAAAAGCCGTTGCTTTAACGCCGCAAGATTCGGAAGCGCAATTTTTTCTCGGACAACTTTATTTGCTCAACCGCGACCGCCAATCGGCATTGGCGCAATACCGAAAAATCGCTCTGCTCGATTCGAAATTGGCAGACAAATTCTACGCTGTGATTTACAGCAAGATTCTCATTACGGCGATCGAGAAATAATACGGCGACGGCAAAGCGGATATTGCCATGTTTAGAAATGGAATCTGGTGTCTCCAGAGAAGTCAATTTTGTTCCGTAAAAAATTAATGAAGGGAAAAACTATGAAAAGCAAAAAACTATCACTATTTATCGTCATCGCATTTTTGTTGTGCGCCGCGCTATCGGCAAATGCGCAAGACGGGACAGATAAGAATACCGCGCCGTTTGAAGATCAGTCGAGATTCGCATTTGTTCCGACACAAATCGTCAGCGTTGCCACCGTCGAAGAACTCTACGCGGCGGTCAATAATCCAAGCAACGTGGGCAATCAAATTGTTCTCGCGCCCGGCGTTTATCTACTTTCTGTCAATGACTCGAATGGAGTTGCCAGACCGAACGGCGGACGACTGGAATTTCAGGAAAATATGTCGCTGCAAGGCGTTGTCGGAGATAGAGGCGCGGTTGTCATTGATGCCGCCAATCTTCCGGCGGGTTCATTTACCAGCGCACCGCCGGTTCCACTGACAGCGGCAATCAGAATGGGCAGGGGAACGAATTCAATCGAATGGCTGACGGCGAGTAATGCCGTCAACGGCGCATCAAACATCGAAACCGACCTGGTTTCGGCAACGACTAACATTCGCGTCGCGCACGTTGCCT
>JBDTZT010000563.1:0-3472 GCA_040005005.1 Actinomycetota bacterium | reverse complement strand
CGAGCTGCGGTCAACCAATCCGATCAGATTGATGTTTGCCGAGCTGCCGACCGCCATCATTTCCTCTAAATCCTCCATTTGCGGGGCTTCGAGATTGTTATCCGAATCCATATAAAACATCAGCGTCCATTCGGCGGGCGGAGTTTGCGCGGAAACCTGGTTGGCTGAATCGGTGGCCGCCACAAAAAACGTGAACAGCAGTCCAAACACAAAGCATAAAAATAAACGATGATTTTTCATATTGTTTTCTCTCACTTAAAAACGTAATTAATTGTTTCTCTGTTCTACTTTGCCGCCGGTCTGAGCAGCCAGGTAAAAAGAATTGTCAGCAAACACAAGGCCAGAATCACTTCCGCCCAAAAGAAAGAAATGTAATCGCTTAACGTGCCGATCGGCGGAACCGCGGGTTGACTGTTTCTGACGGTTGCAAAAGCAAAGAGCAATGTGGCGATGAAAGAAAACATCGCAATTTCAACTTTTCGTCCGCGCACCACCACGCTTAGAACCAAAAACAAAACAGCGATCGAAACCGCCCACATCAAAAGCATCACAAAGACGGAAAAGAATATCACCATTGGCGAACGCGAGATTTTCATTCCCGTATCAACGTATGTTTCATCACTGTCTTTGTGTTTTGCCGATTCTATTTTGTAACCGGCGAGCGACGGCGTAAATTCAAAAGAAATCGGGACTTCGACTTCCTCCTCGTCCGTTTCGTCGGTCGCCGGTTTGGTTTCGCTGACGGGTTTTTCATCGGTTGGTTTCGCGGCCGGATTCTCTTCGGTTGTTTTTGGTTTTTCGGCGGGTTTATCGGGTTTGACGGAGAACCAGAAAATTAAATCCGCCTGATGTTTGTCGAACGGATAATTCGTGACGTTGCCGTCATACATATTCAGCACGGCTTCGGTCGGAGTCAGCCGTTTGCCTTTTTCAAAAGTTATCTCCTGTTTGCCGTTCGAACTGTTGATGTCCAGCTTGAGATTGCGCGCCAGCGTGCCGTCTTCTTTGGTAAAACTTCCGTGCGGCTCGAATTCCAGACGGACATTGACATCGCCTTTGATCGGCTCAATCGAAAGCACTTTTGCGACGACTTCAATGTAATTTTCTTTTTTTGCATTTGCATCGGGTAAAGTTGGTTTTTTTTCGGTTTCAGTTTGGGCATTTACCATCGTCACCCAAGCAATGACAAAAACCAAAATTATTCCGCCGCCAACCCCAATATTTTTGAGACCTGTTTTACCGGTCATTGACATAAATCTTCTCCTGTTTTTAGTTGTTAATAAAAATGTTTGTTTTCGCTCCGCACTGCGGCGGCGCTCGATTCATTGATAAAGCTACCGGAAAAATTACAAATCGGGATTATTGACGCTTACCTGTGCGCTGAATATTTTGAAACTTCCGCCAATCGAAAGTTTATTGGAGAAGCTGCTTTGATATTCGGACAGACTTTTGCCGGAAAACTCGTCGTATTTGCTGGTGCGTTTGGCATCCGTGTCAATTTTGCCGTTTCCTGCTTCGCCGATGATGACAGTTTTGCCGCTCTCGTCAGCGCCTTTGGCAAAGACGGCTTCGCGGACGCTGCCGACATCGGCATATTTATCCGTGATATCGTAACCGCGGCCAACCCAGGTGGTATCATTCGATTCGTTTTTGACTGCTTTCTTTGCGGACCGGGTTTTATTGCCGGTTTTTTTGTACGGCTCGGCTTGTTTTTTCTGCGTCGGTTTCTTTTCAGTATTTTCTCGTGCGAAAACGAAAATCGTCTGTCCGTACAGAATGGAAAAGACCATTATTAAAACCAAAAGTTTGCCTAGTATATTCATATTTTCACCTTTTTTCTCGGTCTTTGATTTCCTGTTTTTAATAATTGATGGTTGGCCGTCTGGCTGCTTCTTTCATTCCGAAATAATTTAGTTCAACCTCTTTATGTTTTACTTTCAATTTCGAGCAAAAATCCGGCATTCCGCTCTCTAAATGTCTAAACGAGTTTGGTGAAAAAAAAGGGTCATCAAGTAAAATTTTTTTGACCCCGCTTGAAGTCGCGTAATACCCAAAAAGTACCTCAAACAAAAAGCAGACAAAGCGATATTTACGAATGGAAAATTTGTAGAAATCTTCCGTTCCAATAAAGGCGGGAGCTTTTTCAATGGACGAAAAAGCTGCATATTATTTTGTTAAATTGAACAGGTAAAACTGCCTAAAGTATAAGGATAAATTCTATTTTGTAAAGAGCCGAAGCAGATTTGCCTGAAAAGCCTAAACAGGCTATTGTTTCATTTGTGAAACAGATTAATAATCCGCCGAATCCTTACTTAAAATATTCCGCCGAAGTTTTGGGCGAGCCGCCCGCCGCGAAACTCGAAATCTACGAAGAATACGCTACGAAAAAGATTATCACCAAAGCGTTTTCGTCGGATTTCGGGCATCGCTACACGGTCAATTGCTATCGCGGCTGTCTTCACGCCTGCACCTATTGTTTTGCGCGGCAGTATCACGAATATCTTGGCTACGGTGCGGGAACGGATTTTGAAACAAAAATCGTCGTCAAACCGAATGCGCCCGCTTTGCTTCGCGCGGAACTCAAAAAAACGCGCGAAAATATCAGACATCTCGATTTTTCGTTTGCGACCGACCCGTATCTGCCGCTTGAGGCAAATTACGAATTGACGCGCAAATGTTTGCAGGTGTGTGCGGATTTCCGCGTGCCGGTTGGAATTATCACGAAATCGCCTTTGGTGACGCGCGATTTGGACATTTTGACGCGGCTTGATTGCACGGTCTTTTTTTCGATTCCGTTTCCGACGAAAGAGAAATCGAAGCCGTTCGAGCCTTACACCCCGATTCCTGAAGTCAGGTTTCGGGCGATGAAAACCTTGACCGACGCGGGCATCAAAGTCGGTATCGGAATTGCGCCGATAATCCTCGGCTACAACGATTCCGATATTCCCGTTTTGCTCGAAAAAGCGCGTGAAGCGGGCGCGACCAAAGCGTTTATCAACCTAATTCATTTTGATACTGATTCGATCGAACAATATTTTGTCCAAAAACTTCACGAAAATATACCGACGAAAGCCGGCAAAATTCTCAACCAGCTAAAACGCGAACGCGGCGGAAATCTGCGCCATCGCAATTATCGGGAACGCAATCAAGGCAGCACTGAAAAGTGGGAAATCGCCGTGAAGATGTTTGAACTGCATTTCAAGCGGTTGGGCTTCGAGCGTTTTGAAAAGACCGCAAAGATCGAAGAAAAAGTTTTGCCCATTCAGCAGAAATTGTTTTAAGAAAATTTAGCGATAGATGCGCACAGATTAAAACAGATAATTTGACTTATTTTTATCTGAGTTCATCTGTGATAATCTGTGGATAAATTTTCTTATAAAAATATGCAAAACAGAATCGAAGTTTTCAAACAGATGATCGCAGCCGATCCTTCAAACACAATGGTTTTGTTCGGTTTGGCGAATGAATATCA
>JBDTZT010000562.1:0-3475 GCA_040005005.1 Actinomycetota bacterium | reverse complement strand
CACGATTATTGCGCTCGAATTTAAGGTTTTATAAGGGGAAATTATGCCGAAATTAAGATTTTTATTGCAGATCGTTATTCTTTTTACCGTTATTTTTTCGGTAAATTTATTTGTTCAAGCCCAAAATGGCGCAGAGCAAACAGCACTTGCCGAAGCTGAGCGGGTTTCTCAAGACAAATTCAACTTTGTCGTTAAAACCCCGAAAGGCGCGAAGGTTTACGGCGTAAAAAACCCGAGTTCGCCAATGATTGACGCAATTGATAAAGGATTAACCGACCTTTTCGCCGTTGCCAAAAAGCATCAATACAATAAGCGTTTGAGATATTCGGATTATGTGGTTTTTATTGCCAATCCTGACCGTCAGAAAAATTACGACGGGAATTATTCGCCCGATATTGCGGTTGCAGCAAAGCAATATACGGGAACGATTTACGACAAAGGCGGCTATATTTATGCAGCGGGAATGGTCATCGCTTATAATCCGTGCGCTTTTTTAATCGGCGAACATACGAAGGATTTTAACCGCGTTTCCGACGTGGTGCGTTTTGAAGGCGAACATATCGTTCTTTATCACAATGACCGCAAACTCTACAATGAAACCGCTGATCACAGCAAGGGCGGAAGTCATCCGATTCTGCAATAAAAAAGCGACAAGGTGAAAAAGAGTAAAAGTTTTATTGATTCTCTCAACCTACTTTTTCACTTTTACTCTTTCTGCTTTTCAACTTTATAACCGATATGGTGCAGTCGATAAACCATATTGTCTGCTGCGGATAATAGACTTTGTTTAGCGAATGCGTGTAAAATGCGACAAAACCGAAGTTTAGATATTTTTTCGGTTTAAAACCGGGCAATGGCACATTCATTGCTTTTAGCTTCGCGGATGTCATAGTTTGATTAAATCCGCGAAGATGGAGGTCAGATATGAACATTTGGTACAGAACGACCAAAATCTTCGCTTTTCTTTTTTTGCTCTTTGCAAGTTTTTCAGCCGCAAAATCGCAGGATTCGATTTACCGTCTTGAACCCGGAACAAAAATTCGGGTTCAGATGGACAATGAAATAAATTCCGAAGTTTCGGGCGTAAATGACACTTTTACGACCACGATTACCGAACCTTTGAAGATACGTGAAACTATTGTTTTGCCTGTCGGAACGGTGATTGAAGGACGAATTATAAAAGCTAAACGCGCTTCCGGCGGCGGAAAAGGCGGAATTCTTTCGGTAAAATTTGAAACGATTCGCTTTGAAAACGGTGAAAAGCGCGAAATCGAAGGCATTTTAGTAAATCAACTAAAAGCGCAGTCTTCGCAGAAAGCAAATATTTTAACGATTATCGGCGGGACAGCAATCGGCGCATTGCTCGGCGCGGTTTCAGGCACTCAAAACGGCGCGTTAATCGGTGCCGGTGTTGGCGCGGGAGGAGGAACAAGCGTCGCGTTCTTAAGAAAAGGCAAAAATGTGCGGATTAAAACTAATGAAAAGTTTGAAATCGAACTGACCAAACAAGTTATTTTGCCGGTTCAGGATTTTTGAAAAGTTTATAAAAAAGATTTGGTCGTTGGTTAATCCGACAACCAAATAAAAAAGTCTGACGTGAAGGGGAGAGCGCGTCAGACTTTTTCTTTTGCTATTTGTTTAATTCTTTCAATATTTTGCATACTTTCCGCAAAATACTCTTTTGATTGTTCTAAATTCCAATGAGGTTTGTCAGCCGCAAAGCCAATCCAGAGCGATTCGTATTTCTCCGCTTCTTTTTTATCAATCCAAAACAAAGCCGCGAAGGCATCGTGCTGGTCAAACCATAAATCCTTGCGGGTTAAATAATAATCCAAATATCTTTTTAGAATGTCTTTCGATTTTTCAGTTCCAAAATTTGCCAACGCCAAACAATATCCGCCGCCGGCATAACAAACTTCGCTTTTCAGAAGTTGATTTCCAATCGTTTCCTCAAATTCAACAAAATTTCTCAAAGCCGCAAAATACGCGCCGACAATTCGCGTCCGCCAATTAAAATCACCTAAAAGTTTTCCAACTATTTCTGGTTTTATTTCGTGATAAATTTCAATAAAATCCGATTCTTGCTGCGGAGTCAGATTTGAAATTCCCGCCATATAAAACGGCGTCACCCATTTCTCAATAAATTCCCAACTCAATTCCTCGCAGTTGCGCGGAACAATTAAATCTTCAAAAGGATTTCGATGTCTGACGGTCGCTCCGGCAATGTGAAGACTAATTTCAGATTCCTGACTTTGTCTTGAGAAGAGTTTTTTCCAAAGTTTTCTCATTTTCTCATTTCCAATATTCGAACTTTTCCTCGGAGCCTGGTTCAATCTCAAAATATTCTTCCAGACTGTATTTCTGTGACGGCAAAGCGGTCATATAATTTCCCTCGCAAGAATTTTGTGACTTTTGCCGTTTGCCGTCAACTATGCCAAAATAAAGTTTTTATTACACAACTATTTTAGAGAGGAAATTTAATTAATGGCTGGAAGAAATAAGATTACGGTTGTCGGTGCGGGAAATGTCGGCGCGACCGCCGCGCATTGGATTGCGAGCAAAGAGCTTGCAGATGTTGTTTTGGTTGATATTGTCGAAGGCACGCCGCAGGGCAAATCGCTCGATTTGGCGCAAGCCGCGCCGATTGACGGTTTTGACGTGAAACTCGTCGGTGCCAACGGTTATGAAGAAACCGCCGATTCCGACGTTGTCATCATCACCGCAGGTTTGCCCCGAAAGCCCGGAATGAGCCGCGATGATTTGCTGAAAACCAACTCGGACATCGTCGGCAATGTCACCGATCAGGTCGCCAAATATTCGCCGAATGCTTGTATTATCGTCGTTTCAAATCCGCTCGACGCGATGACGCAGGTTGCTTTTGTGCGTTCGGGTTTTCCGAAAAACCGTGTGATGGGAATGGCTGGCGTGCTCGATTCGGCGCGGATGCGTTGCTTTGTTGCGGAAGAATTAAATGTTTCGGTCGAAAACGTGACCTGTTTCGTGCTTGGCGGACACGGCGACACGATGGTTCCGCTGCCGCGTTATTCCACGGTCGCGGGAATTCCGATTACCGAACTCATTCCGCAAGACCGGCTCGACGCGATCCTCAAGCGCACGGCAAACGGCGGCGCGGAAATCGTCGGACTGCTGAAAACAGGTTCGGCTTACTACGCGCCGAGTCTTGGCGCAGTCGAAATGGCGGAAGCGATTCTTAAAGACAAAAAGAAAATCCTCCCGTGCGCCGTCTATCTCGAAGGCGAATACGGAATCAGCAATCTGTTTGTCGGCGTTCCCGTCAAACTCGGCAAAAACGGTGTCGAACAAATCATCGAAATCTCTCTGACCAACGAAGAACGCGCCGCTCTCCACAAATCAGCGGGCGCGGTTCAGGAATTGATCGATGTTTTGGGAATTTAGTTTTGAAAAAATTTCTTAAACTCAAAAGGAAAGTCTCGAACGACTTTCCTTTTTTAAC
>JBDTZT010000044.1:0-11743 GCA_040005005.1 Actinomycetota bacterium | reverse complement strand
GACTTCAGCAGTTCGACACCGGCCAAGACCCCGACAGTTTCTCCGAGTTCGTCGCCATCGTCAACCGAAGAATCCGGCAAGTTTGGGCTTAAAACCGGAACATACAAGGGAACCGGCAAAAACTCAACTTACAACAAAACCGGCGATTTTCTTTTGCGAATTGATTCAGTCAGCTCGTCAGGCACGGTCAATGCTTATTTTGAAGCCTCAAACGGTTTGGGCGGGCGGTCTTCGCTAACCGGAAAGATAACCGATGAAGGAAAATTAACGCTTGACGGAACTTTGGAAGACGGGAAAGCATTCTCGATTTCCGCGACGGTTTCGGGCGACACGATTAGTGCCGGCTACGGCATTGCCGGCAATGGCGAGAAAACCCAGAGCGGTACTTTCACGGTCAACCGCCGTTGATTGGTTTGAAAAGTTTTTTTAGCCGGAAAAGCGCGGAAGTCTTTAAAAGATGAGCCGCGCTTTTCTTTTTGCTTCGCCACAGGTTAAACTTTCTTTTTTTAGAATTATGAGCAAAAAATATCGGGTCGGAATTTTAGGTGCGACGGGAACGGTCGGACAGCGCTTTATACAACTTCTGGAAAATCATCCGCAGTTTGAAATAACTGCGCTGGCCGCGTCAGACCGTTCGGCGGGAAAACTTTTCTCGGAAGCGTGTGCGTGGAAACTGGCGGGCGGAATGCCCGATTATATCAAAGGAATTACAGTTCAACCGATTGCGCCGCCGCTTGATTGCGATTTGGTTTTTTCGAGTTTGCCGTCGTCGGTAGCGCGTGAAACCGAAGAAGCGTTTGCCCGCGCCGGGTATCCGGTAATCAGCAATTCGTCCAGCTATCGGATGGACGAAGACGTTCCGCTGCTGATTGCCGAAATCAATCATAAACACACCGATTTGATCGAAGTTCAAAAGCAAAAGCGCGGATTTACGACGGGTTTTATCGTCACGAATCCGAACTGCGCGGTGGTCAGTTTCGCGCCGCCACTGGCCGCCATTCATCGAAAATTCGGCGTCGAATCGGTGATTGTGACAACTTTGCAGGCGATTTCGGGCGCGGGTTATCCGGGCGTTCCGAGTCTTGATATTACCGATAACGTCGTGCCCTATATCGCGGGCGAAGAGCCGAAGGTTGAAACCGAAGCGCAGAAGATTTTAGGGCAATTTGTTGACGGCGTGATCGAAAAAGCCGATTTTACCGTTTCGGCGCAATGTTTCCGGGTCCATGTGATTGACGGTCACACGGCTTCGGTCAGAGTAAATTTAAGAAACACCGCAACCCTCGAAGGAATTGTCGAAGCGATGAACAATTTTCCGTCGCTCGATCTTTATTCCTCGCCGAAGAAATTTATTGACGTTTGCAACGAGCCTTCGCGTCCGCAGCCGCGGCTTGACCGCGACAGCGGAAACGGAATGACGATCACCGTCGGACGCCTTTTTCCCGACAATATTTTCGATTACCGCTTTGTTTCTCTAAGTCATAATACCGTGCGCGGCGCGGCCGGTTCCGCCGTGCTGAATGCGGAACTGCTGATTGATAAGGGAATCATATAAGCGTTTTAAGGATTGGCTTTGGCGTCAATCTTTTTGTATTCGATAATTAAATCGGTGATTTCGCCGAAGCGCGTAATTTGATTGACCGCTTTGAATGCCGCGAGTTCGTCTTTATAAAATTTGACGATTTTTATTTTGGTCGCAGCTTCGGCGGCTTTATCTCTATCCACTGACGACATCGTAAAATATCTTTTATCGTCTTCAAACGCTTTAATTGTCATCTTAAACGCTTCCTTTGCTTTTGATTTATATTCTTCAAAAGCGCCTTTGATGTCAGTAACGATTTTATTCGGATCATCGAGTCCTTTTGCGCTTGAACGTCCCGCATTAACCGCGTGCAGACAAGCATCCCAAAATGCGGGAACGAGTCCGACTTCCTGTCCGGCGGAATCAACGATGCGTTCGGCGCGTGAATCGCATTGATTAAAAACGCTCGGCAAAAATTTATCGGTTTTGCCGAAAAATGCGGCAAGTTCATCGGCTCGTGCGGATGAATATCTTCTGACAAATTGTTCGGGGCGGAAACCCGTGATCGTAATCTGGCACGGGACACAATGCGCAGCTTGAGTACCTCTGGTTTTGCTTCCCTTAAAATCCTGCCAATAGGCTTTTTTCGCGTCCAGAATACAATTTTGAGGGAAAATATCAACGATTGCCATCAGATGCAGTTCGGCGATAATCGAGGCGACAGTTCGGCCTCGATGCTGTTCATGAAGACGCGCGCGTTCTTCGAGATTACGCGGGTCTTGGTCGTCGCCAAATTGCAGGAATGTGCCGGTTTCTTTTCGCTTCATACTTGAATAGACAATCTAAGCAGAAAATTTTGCAAATGTAAATTTATTCGGGCGTTCGGCGACAGTAAAGATTAAATAAAAAATTCGGCGGTTGAAGATTGAAAAACGATTTTCGAGAGCCGATAATTTACTTTTTCGAACGTTATCTAAATTATGCAATCCGAAACTTCAAATCAGCAATTCGTCCGGCGCGTTTTTATTGTCGTCGGCGTTGTTCTGGCGGTAATTTTGGTCGTGCTTTTGATTTATTACACGATTGATGTCCTGTTGCTTGTTTTCGGCGCGGTCTTGCTGGCGATCTTCTTGCGCGGTCTGGCAGATTTAATCAATCGCTATACGAAGATTTCTGAAGGCGCGGCGGTTTTGCTGGTTTCGCTGCTGCTGCTTTTGATTTTGGGCGGCGCGATTGCGCTGCTCGCGCCTTCGGTTGCCGAACAAGTCCGTCATCTGCGTGACGAACTGCCGAGATCGGCGCAAAAAGCGGGCGCGTATATTTCGTAATTCAATTGGGGCAAGACGATTATTGACCAGCTTCCGGGCTTCGATGATGTGATGCAAAAGATTGATGCGGCGAGTCTTTTAACGCGGGTCGGCGGCTATTTTTCTTCGACGGTCGGTGCCCTCGGAAACGTTTTCGTGATGATTTTGCTGGCGATTTATCTGGCGAGCGAACCGCGTTTTTATGCCGACGGATTGACGAAACTTTTCCCGCTAAACGCACGTCCGCGAGTTTTTGAAGTTTTACGGGCAATCGGCGAAACGCTGAGCTGGTGGCTGATCGGCAAGGTCGCTTCGATGATTTTTATCGGTTTGCTGACGTGGATCGGTTTGTGGATTCTCGGCGTTCCGCTTTCGCTGACGCTCGGTTTAATTGCCGGACTTTTATCGTTTATCCCGAACTTCGAACCGATTCTTTCAGCCGTTCCGGCGATTCTGCTGGCTTTTATTGACAATCCGAATAGTGCCGTTTATGTTTTGATTCTGTTCGTTGCGGTGCAGATTATCGAATCGAATCTCGTGACGCCGTATATCGAACGCCAAACGGTCGAACTTCCGCCCGCGCTGACGGTGGTCGCCCAGCTCGCGCTCGGAATCATTATCGGGGGACTCGGTTTGGTTCTCGCCACGCCGCTTCTCGCGGTGGTCGTCGTGCTCGTCCAGACGGCTTATATCGAAGACATTCTCGGCGATAAGGATACGGAGGTCAACGAAAAGAATCTGGATGAGGGAATTGGGCGCGAAGATGAAAAATTGTCGGAAGAAAATTAGCCGCGAATTACGCGAATTACGCGAATTATTTTTTTGTTTTTATTCGTGCTAATTCGTGTAATTCGTGGCAAAATTTTAAATATGATAGAACGCTACACTTTACCCGAAATGGGCGCGATTTGGTCGCTCGAAAATAAGTTTCAGAAATGGTTGGACGTGGAAATCGCCGTCTGCGAAGTTCACTTTGAGGACGGAATTATTCCGGCCGATGCGCTCGAAGAAATAAAGTCGAAAGCCGCTTTTACCGTCGAACGCATTAATGAAATCGAAAAGACGACCGATCACGATGTCATTGCTTTTACGACGAATTTGGCGGAAAACATCGGCGATGCGGCGCGTTTCGTGCATTACGGTTTAACGTCAAGCGATGTTGTGGACACGGCAAATGCTTTGCTTTTGAAAGAAGCGTGCGAAGTTCTGCAGCCGAAGATTGATGCGCTTCTTGAAGTTTTGCGGCGCCGCGCTTTTGAATTTAAAGACACGCCGCAAATCGGTCGCACGCACGGCATTCACGCCGAACCGACAAGTTTCGGACTCGTTTGGGCGTTGTGGTATTCGGAATTCAAGCGCAACAAAGAAAGACTGGAAAAAGCGAAGGAAACAATTTCGGTCGGGAAAATTTCGGGCGCAGTTGGCGCCTTCGCGCATCTTGCGCCCGAGACGGAAGAAAGAGTTTGCGCGAAACTCGGCATTAAAGCCGCTGACGTTTCAACGCAGGTTATTCAGCGCGACCGCTACGCCGAATATCTCTGCACGTTGGCAATTATCGCGTCATCGCTCGAAAAAATCGCGCTGCAAGTTCGCCATTGGCAGCGCACGGAAGTCCGCGAAGCGCAGGAAAAATTCAAAACCGGACAAAAAGGTTCAAGCGCGATGCCGCACAAACGCAATCCGATTCTGTCGGAGCGCATTTGCGGAATGGCGCGGACGGTTCGCGCAAATTCGATTGTCGGTTTGGAAAACATCGCGCTCTGGCACGAACGCGATATTTCGCATTCTTCGGCGGAACGAATCGTTTTGCCGGACTCAAGCGCGACGCTCGATTATATTCTGGCGAAAACGACTTCGCTGCTCGATACTTTGGTCGTTTATCCCGAAAATATGCTGAAGAATTTAAATTTAACGCGCGGATTGGTTTTCAGCGGTCAATTGCTTCTGGCGTTGACGCAAAAAGGCGTTTCGCGCGAAGACGCTTACGTTTGGACGCAGCGCAATGCGATGAAGGTTTGGGACGCGCCGGAGGCCGGCGAATATCAAGATTTGGTAATCAAAGACGCGGACATTTCT
Source organism: Actinomycetota bacterium (assembly GCA_040005005.1). Taxonomy (GTDB): domain Bacteria; phylum Acidobacteriota; class Blastocatellia; order Pyrinomonadales; family Pyrinomonadaceae; genus JAFDVJ01. Next base: position 6,838 of record JBDTZT010000044.1, on the reverse strand, counting down.
TCGAAACTTTCACCGGAAGAAATTGCCCGCGTTTTTGATGTAAAACACTATTTGCGAAACGTCGAAAAAGTTTTCAAACGTGTTTTCGGTTAAATTATTTTGAATATTTTTCGGCGTAATCTCCGACAAACGGAATTTTATAAATTTCGCCGTTGTAGGCTTTGATGGCCGCCATCACAACAAAATAAAGGACGCCAAGTCCAAGAACTAAAAAAACTAACCCGATGATGCCGCCTAAAATTGTTGATAAAATACCGCTGAAAGCTCCGATAACGCTTAATACAATAGCTAAAATAATTCCAAGCGGTACGAAAATTATCAAACAAGCGATATTTAAAATAACCGATTGAAAAGCATGAAAGCGCGGCAACTTATTAGTTTTGTCCTGTGTTATCACAATAATGCTGTAAATTAATCCGAAAGCACAGATTAAATTACCAGCATAACAAACTAAAGCACCAATATTATTTTCTAAGCCGAGAGCAGTTTTACCGCTCGACATATTTTGCATTTTTGAATTCTCCTTTTAATTAAAAAAAATTATTTCTGATTGCCAGACATTGGCACAAATATATACGAAGACGAAGACATTAACAAGAAGTTGTGGAACTCTTTTAAATCTTTTTTTAAGATTCTTTGACAACGTAGGTCGTTCCGAGATTGTCGCCGATTCGCCGGCCGGTGGCGATCACCATAATTGTTTCGACGAGAAAGATTAAACTCAAAGGGATCATCAAAATTATGGTCACAAACCAGCCATAAATCGGAATCGTATTTACGATCAACCCGAGATACAGGAGATAAACTATGTTTCGCTTAAATGAATCAACCCAACTGAACGAAATACCGTCGGATTTTTCGACTCTTAATCCCATCGCCCGTTTGCCGATGCTTTGTCCGTTGCCCATCAGCGCATCTCTCGAAACAAAATAACCGACCAGCAAAGGCGTTCCGATAATACTGATGAGCGGAATAAATGCCAAAATCATGAGCGGAATGGCAATCAGGCTGTCAATCATCAGAGCCACCCAACGAATCAGCAAAATCGAGCTGTCCGCCTGCGGTTTAGCATTTAAAGCGATATTGTTGGGAGCATAATTCTGCAAATATTCGTTCGGTCGGCCCATTTCGCGGTTGGCTGACGGATAAGAACCCGTTGTCATTAGCGGTGCAAACGGCGATTGGTTGATCGAAATCCAATCTGCATCGCCGACCCGCGCAACCATATCTTCTCGGGTCAATAAACTTTGCGAAACCCATTGACGAACTTCCGTTTCGGTCATCGGACCGACCGATTGATTATTGCTTTTGCTCAAAACGTAATATTGTTGCTCCGCCACGTTGCCTCCAACTTTGAACTTTTAGATTTTGTCGAATTAGGCGTTTCATTTTACACTAGAAGTGAAATAAATCAAAGATTTTTTTATTGAGATTAAATGAAAGCAAAAGTATATGTTATGTTAAAACCGAGTGTGCTTGACCCGCAGGGCAAAGCGATTCATCACTCGGTCGAACTGCTTGGGTTTGAACAAATTCAGGACATCCGGCAAGGAAAATATTTTGAAATTGCCTTGGACGCGGGTTTAACCGAATCACAGGCGAAAGACACGGCCGAGAAAATTGCCAAAGATGTTCTGGCAAATCCGGTCATCGAAGATTACAGAGTAGAAATAGTTCAATAGTGATGAGTGGTGAGTGATAAGCGATAAGTTAAAATTTTTTCACTCACCACTCCTCACTCACCACTCATCACTAATTATGAAATTTGGAGTGATAGTTTTTCCCGGCTCAAATTGCGACCACGACGCGTATCACGTGATCTCGAAACACGTCGGTCAGCCGGTTGAGTTTATCTGGCACAAGGAAACCGATTTGAGCGGTTATGATGCGGTGATTGTGCCGGGCGGATTTTCTTACGGCGATTATTTGCGGTGCGGCGCACTGGCGAAATTTTCGCCGGTGATGGCGGCCGTCAAGGATTTTGCCGCCGAAGGGAAATTTGTTTTCGGCATCTGCAACGGTTTTCAGATTCTTTGCGAAGCGGGGCTTCTGCCCGGCGCGTTGATCCGCAACAAAAATCTGCATTTTATCTGCAAGCACGTTAATTTGAAGGTTGAAAACAATCAAACGCCTTATACGAGCGAAACGCGAGCCGGCGAAATTCTTTCGATTCCGATTGCGCACGCCGAAGGAAATTACGTCTGCGATGACGAAACTTTCCAAGCGCTTGAAGAAAATAATCAAATCGTTTTCAGGTATTGCGATGAAGCGGGCGAAGTGACCGAGGAATCGAATCCGAACGGCGCCCGTTCAAACATTGCGGGAATTTGTAATCCGGACCGAAATGTTATCGGAATGATGCCGCATCCCGAACGCGCCTGCGAAGGTCTTTTAGGCTCAAATGACGGACGCGGGATTTTCAAGTCATTAACGAAAGCCATTGAGTTTCAAGTCTAAAAAGTCCCAAGCCTCAAGTCAACAGGATTTTCCTGTTGACTTGAGGCTTGGGACTTTTATCTTACCGCCAATAAATATCCAACAGATATTCCTTCGCGCCGCCGTCGGAATCGGAAATTTCAATAATCGTTGTAAAATCATTTGATTTTGAAGGTTGTTGAATAACCTGCGCACTGCCGCGACCTTTTGTTTTGCTGACCTCAACCGCCACATTGCGCGTCGGTAAAGCTGCCGTGAAACTGAAAGTTCCGTCCGGGTAGGTCCTGCCGGCAATGGTGCGGGTTTCGATTTGACTGCCGTGAATGACGAGTTGAATTTTATCGTCAACCGTCCCGCGCCAATAGACTCGGCCAATAACCGGACGATTATCAGTATTGCCGCCGCCGCCGCCGGTTGTTCCGCCGAGTTCACGGTTGATGTCGGTAATCGAAGTTTGGACATTGCGCCAAAGATTGCTGTTACTGCCGGAACTTGGCGCACGGCGCGCTAAATCGGTCAGAATTGCGGCGCCGTCGCGTAATTCGGTGGCAGGTCGCTTGTCGGAAATCATTTGTTGAAAAAGCCCCGCGCTGGCGTCGAATTGATGCGCCAGAAACGCTTCTTCGATGACGGCTCGCGTGTTTGACGAACCGCGCCGCAAATCACTCGAAGTGCGGTCAACCAGATCAACCGAGCTGCGTTTCAATTGATTTGCAAAGTTATCGAGCCGCGTCGAATAAAAATCCTCCTGCGCCTCGGCGGAAAGAACGAAAACCGAAACTAAAAGCAGTGTCAATAAAATTGATATTTTCATTTTTTGTCTCCAATAATTTTTTCAAGGGAGAGCCAATCAAGTAAAAAGGCAAAAGGTAAAAAAAGAAAGCTCTTGCCTGCAATTCGATGAAGATTGGCGGCTAATTTCCAACTTCCAACTTCCAACTTCTGACTCCTGACTTACACCGCTTCCGCCGAAATTTCGTTGACGACCAAACCTTCACGGCACAAGTTCCATTTCAAAACTTCCGCGCCTTCTTCTTCCGCAACCGCTTTTTCAACGTCGCTTCGACGATTTTCTTCGCAGAAAAATGCGATGCAGCCGCCGCCGCCCGCGCCGCAAATTTTCGCGGCAATCGCGCCGCTCGAGTAAGCTTTTTCAATCAGCAAATCCATCTGCGGGGTTGTGATTTTCGGTGAAAGCCGTTTGCGATGCGGGTGCGCATTTTTCAAAATCTCACCGACCGTTTCCCAATCATCCGCCAAAAGTGCTTGGCGCAAATTTAAGGAATCGTCGCGGATTCCTTCAAAAATGTCAAACAATTCTTTGTCGCCGTCAATGTGCCGTTTGGTGATTTCCCAGTTGTTCGTGCCGGAATTGCGCGGTTCGCCCGTATAGATCACGACGATCCGTTTGTGCAAAGTTTCGACATCAATTTCGAGAGCTTCGCGCTCCATTCCGTCGGGGCGAAAATGAATTGCCGAAACACCGCCGTACTGCGCCGAGTAATAATCCTGAAATCCGGTCGGTACTTTGATGACCTGACATTCGACCGCCGCCGCAATCGGGATAAAGCGGTCGGGCGTGTAGCGGTTGCCGACCAATTTATTCAACGCGCCGATGCAGGCGATGTTCAGTGTCGAAGAACCGGCGAGTCCGGCGCCCGCCGGAGCTTCGGAGTCGGTAATCATATTAAAGCCGACTTCGGGTTTAAAAAAATAGACGAGTTTCGACAGAAGTTCAAGACGCGGTTCGTTTTTAAGCTCGTGAAAGTGCCCGAGCGAAGTTTCAAATGTGACGCCGCGGTCAACTGATTCAAGAACAATACGCTCGTCCGCGCGCGTTTCAATCCGGCATTGCGCCATCAAACTGACGGCGAAATTGACGGTTGCCGCACCTTCGTGAAACAAAAAAAGCGGCGGAATATCTATTGTGCCGCCGGCAAGGTCAACTCTTGTCGGAGCCGATGATTCGATTATCACTAAACTATTTTCCTCTTAATTTTTGTATTGAAATTTCTTATCCAAGAAACGAAATATATTACCGTAGATTGTAGGAGCTTGAATAGCGGGGAAATTAACTTTTTGCGGCTTTCGATGATTCTTTTTCTTTAGGCGGCTCTTTTTCCTCTGATTTAGGCGGAATTGTCAGGTGCAGACGCTCGCCGATGGTGTACAATTTTTCCTGGGCGGCATCTTCGATAACGTGAATTTTTTCCTCGATTCGATTGATTGTTTCAGGTTTGACTTCTTCGACTTTTTCCGACAGCCAGTATCTTTCGACGACGTAGAAAATAATTATTCCGATTAGAACCACAAAGAAAAGCGCGACTCCGGCTTGTTTGAAATTGCCGAGAATTCCGGTTATCGCGCCGCTGAAAAAGTAACCCAAACCCGTTAAAATCAAAACCCAAAGTCCGCAGCTGATGGCATCGAGCATCACAAAACGCAAAAAGGGCATTTTGGCAATGCCGTAAAAAAGACACATTCCCGAACGAATCCCGTAAATATATTTGCAAATAATGATGGCAAATCCGCCGAATTTTTCAATCAGACGTTCGATGCGCGGTTGGGTCATTTGATAAAAACGGTAATCTTTCGCTTTTTCGTGAAAAATCCGCCCGATCATATAACCGAAACTGTCGCCGACCATTCCGCCGAGCGTGCCGGCCAGAAAAACCTTGATAAAACTGTATTCGCCGAAAAATTCGCTGTGCGCCATCGCGCCTGACAAAAGGAGTGTAATGTCGCCTTCGACGGTGCAGAGTGCGAAAACCGCGTAAATGCCGTATTGTTCGATTATTTGTGAAAGATGGTCCATAATCAATACAAACTTAAAATTCTGAAAACCATAAAAGAGTAACTTTCAATTAGCCCACTCGTCAAACGATTATAATTTCCGAATTTCAATTTTATAATGCAAACCGTTGTTTGACACTTGAAAGCCAAGTGTCTAAAATCGCGTTAGTTTTCAAACTAAACAATAACAGATAAGGTCTTAAAAGTGATGAGCGAAAGCAGTCTGAACGGCGAAAAACTTGTCGGCATTGATATCTCCAAATCGGCGTTGAAAGCCGTTTCCGTGGAAAGCAGCGGAAAATTGATTGATGCCGCGAGATTTACACTGGACAAAGACCAAGAGTTTTATCCGCAGCTCACGAGCTTTATCAATCAATTAAAAGCAAAATTCGGTAATTTTGAAAAAATCGGGCTTGCTATGCCGGGATTGATTCACCAGCAAACAAAGCGGGTTGCTTTTTCAACTTTTATTCCCGAACACGAGAAAATTGATTTTCTGCAAGAATTAGAATCTGCAACCGGACTCAAAATCACAATTGAAAACGATGCGAACGCCTCAGCTTACGGTGAATTTTTGTTCGGTGCCGGACGCGGAAGCCGTAATATATTTTATGCAACACTCGGCACGGGAATCGGCGGAGCATTTATTTTTGACGGAAAAATTTGGCGCGGCTCTTCCGGTTATGCCGGTGAATTCGGACAATTAGTCATCAATTCCGAAGGAATGAAACTCGAAGATGTGGCTTCGGCTCAAAACATAGTTCGGCGTACGCGCAAGCGGTTTCATCAAGACCAAACTTCTTCTTTGAATAAATTTGAAGAAGAACAAATAAAAATGGGAGATGTTATCAGGGCGGCAAGCAAAGAAGACGACTTTGCCCAAATGATGTTGGAAAGAACCGGAACATTCGTCGGAACAGCAATTGCGAATGTGATAAATTTGCTCAATATTGAGAAAATTGTCATCGGCGGCGAGATTATGCAAGCCGAACATCTGGTTTTAGACGCGATAATCGCCCGCGCCCGCAAACTTTCTTTCACGCCGTCGTTTGAAGCAACCGAAATCGTCGCCGGTGAACTCGGCGACGATTCCGCAGCTATCGGTGTCGCGCTGCTTTCGGTTGAGGCATAATTTGCCGCCGACAAATTGAAAAGTTTAATCAGCTTTATCAGTTAAACTTATTTAGTGAAAACTTGCACAAAGTTCATAAAGAATTTAATTTTACTATAGTAATTTGCGGATTTTGAAAGATTCTGTGAAAATCGAAGGCAGATTTTATAACAAAGGGTCTTACATAAATCGAAAACTTGAAGTTAGTCGTATCAAAACTTAGATTGCGAAATCTAGGACTCGGCAAACTGTAAATTTCAGACAAGGGATAAAAATGGCACAGATATTTCATCGCGGAGCAAACAATGTTGCGAAGATAAGTATTGTCGTAGCGATACTTTTAGCCGGCGGTGCGTTTTTCTTCTATACGCAAATTGCGCGGTCTTCTTATTTGACCGGGACGTTTGTCGAAAGACAACAACCCGTGCAGTTCAGCCACAAACATCACGTCGGCGACGACGGGATTGATTGCCGCTATTGTCATACATCGGTTGAAAC
>JBDTZT010000561.1:0-3479 GCA_040005005.1 Actinomycetota bacterium | reverse complement strand
AAAGGTGTAACCGCCGTAGGCTTTGAAAACATTCGGGCGATCAGTTGCCAAAAGTCCGTTGTTCGCTGCACCGGTTGCCGTGAAAGCGACAAACGGCAGGTCAAAGAAACGGTTGACGTTTGGCGAAGAACGTCCCGCTTCGTCAGAACTTGCTAATCCCGAATAATTGCCGTAAAGTCGGCTGCGCGTATAGCTGGCGTTGAAGAAGTAATTCGTCGCTCGTTTATCAATGCGAATTTCAAAAGCGTCGTAATCGCGCTGCGCTTTGATACAGGGCTGACTGTCGGCAGTTGATTGAGCGCAGGACTGACCTTCACCCGGATTACCGATAATGAAGGCTTCGCTGCCTTGGGCATTGAATGTTCCGATGTCTTCAATTACATGATCGAGTTGTTTATGTGTGTAACGCGCGCTCACAAGCATATTACGCATTAATTGACGTTCAACGCCAATGGTATATTCGCTCTGGCGAGCCGCTTTCAAATTTGGGTCAATCGCGCTTTGACCAACTAGGTTTGAAGGAATGCGGAAATCATCCGAACAAACCGAATAGCCGCTTCCGCTTGTCGGGCAGTTACCACCTAAAACGTCAGCGTTATTACCAAGAATTCTGGCAAGCGTGTAGTTTTGATAGTTCGCCCCGCGCGACGGCAGAATTTCAAAATAGTCGCGTCGGAAGAAATCGCCGCCGAACGAGCCGCGCGGCAGTTCATATTTGAAGCGGTCGTAAAACCATCCGTAGCTGGCGAAAACTTTCGTTTTACCATCGCCAGTCACGTCAAAAGCGACGCCTAAACGCGGAGCGATTTTGTCGCCGAAATTAAATTTGATGTTTTGACCCTCAGTCGTAAAGCTCGGAACATCTTCTTTTTCGGCGCGGATACCTAAGTTAAATGTCAGACGTTTACCGATCTGATATTGGTCTTGAGCAAAAAAGCCGAGCGACGCGCTGCTGGCAGAACCGATTGTCCCGAATCTTTGCAGACGACCCGAACCGAGATTGCCCGCCGTCGGTGTTAAGCCGGAGCGGATTGAACTAATTGGCACGCCGTAGAAAAGAGTAACAATACCAGTGTCAGCATATCCTTGGCTGGTTGTATTGCTGAGCCGATTATACTGCTCGCCGAGCTTGAAGTTATGGCGACCGAAAAATTTGATGGCGATGATGCTCGCGTCTGCGTCAATCGTGCGGCGGGTCGAAACATCATAATCAATTTGGAAATTGTTGGCAAAATTCGTAAAGCCGCGTGAGCAGCCCGCTGCTGCCACACCACCCGGAATCGAAGCCGGATCGCCCGACGTTGAGCATAAATATCTGGTGTCACGGGGCAGTCCGTATGAGCCGAGTTTTTCGTTTAAGAAACTGCGTCCGGCACGAACATTCAAGATTATGTGATTGGTTAAAGTGTAGGTCGCCTGTCCATTGACGCTGTTAGAATTTTGTCTGCCGCCTTGTTGTCCAAGGAAAGCTGCGCCCACCAATGTGCCGCGTGCGTCATTAAAAGTTGCCTGTTGCGGAACTCCGCTCAAACCCTCGGTGGAACTATTGGCGATGAAGTCCCGATTCGTCAGCGCGGTGGCTCCTCCGGGAATCGCGCCCTGCACGCTAACCGGATTATAAAGAAATGTTCCGTAGACGCGCAGTTTTGAAAACGGCTGTGCATCAAGTCGAATTAAGGCTTCCTGCGTTTTTTGCTTTGAGCTGTAATTAATTGATTGAGTCGTAAAACGACCGTTCGGATCGGCGACATTGCCGTTGGCGTTGCCGAAATAATCAATTGTCTGGTTGACTTCGTAAATTTGCGGAGCGTAAATGGCTGAAAACCAGAGCCTGTCTTTGATGATCGATCCGCTCAAACTTCCCGTCGGAAAGAAGTCAGTACCGCTCGGTTTATTGGAGATGAAATTTTCAAAGGCGGTCGCTCCCGTGCCGAAACGATTTAGAATCGGCCGGTTATCGCCCTGTAATTTCGACGTATGAAACGAAGTGCCGAAATTGCCGCGAAATTCGTTGTTGCCGCCTATTGTGACGACGTTAATCACCCCGCCTGTCGCGCCGCCGTATTCGGCTTCAAAGCCGGTTGACTTGATCTGCACTTCCTGCACGAGTTCAAACGGCACGTTATTGTTCATATTCAGTTGTCCAGTGCGGAAATTGGTTACTTCTTGGCCGTCAATCACGAAGACGTTTTCCGCGCCCGATGCGCCGTCAATCTGAAATCCGGCATTGAGCGGTTCGGGACGAACATTCGGGGCGATTTTCAACAAACTTGTAAAGGTCGTTCCCTTCGGCAGCGCGTCTATTGTCTGCCTGGAAATGTTCGTGTCAATTTTAGTGTTGCCCGGATCAATCGTCGTCGAACTGTCGGCGACAACCTCAACCGTCGTCGTTCCGCTGCCGATTTCTAAAGAAAAATCAACCGGTGTAGTTTTACCCAAACTGACCGAAACGGAAGTCGTTCGTTCCTTAAAACCGCTGCCTGCTGCCGTCACACTATATGTGCCGGGCAGAACATTGGAAATTTGAAAATAGCCGTCGCTGCCGCTAGTCAGCGTGCGGGAAAAACCGGCGGTCGTGCCGGTGCTTTTGACCGTCACGGCAGCGTTCGGGATGATCGCCCCGTTCGGGTCTTTGACGATTCCTTCGATACTGCCGGTGGTTTCCTGTCCGAAGGCGATTGCCGAAAAACACAAAACCAGAGACAGTGATAATAAATTAAATCTAAAATATTTATTCATCTTTTAGCTCCTTACTAGAATTAGAAATTAGAAATTTGCGGCAATAAAATTCACTTTTTTGGACTTCTTCATTAAGCTGAACAGCAGAAAAAGCTTCTCTATCGCCTTAACTCTCTAAAAGGCAACAGCCATTCCCAAAACCAACTAAACCCTTTGTTTTAATTGGAGATTATTGTTTTACAAAGGTTTTGTTTCAATAAAAATCTATTCCGAAATTTCAATTTTCGAATTCTATAAAATAGTTTGACGAAAAATTTGAAAGTTCGGATAAATGGAGTTTTTGAAATAATTTAATTCTGTGAATTAATTCATAGAAATGGTTTTTGAGATGAATGTGTTAGTTCTAAAAAATGAAAATGAAAAATTTTAGCGTTCAGCAGAGGCTCAATAAACAAATAAGCGTTATTGATTCATTGAAAACCAAAACGCCGGAAGAACGGGCACTCGCCGACCGCAAAGCTCTGGCTATTTCAAGTAATCTCAAGCCCGAACAGCTTACCGGTGGCAAAAGCGATAAATTAGGACGCGCCGCCGAACGCGAAGCCCGGCGGCGCGATGAATACGACCTTAACGCCCAGAAAACCAGAGAAGATCAAGCCAGATATTTGAAAATTATCAGCGAATACGACAATAGATGGGTTGAGAAAGCACAGAATTCAAGATACGGTTAAGTGCATGAACCTCAAATTAAGGAAGAAAGTAACAAAGCAAAAAGAGATTAAATCTAATGGCAGTTTCTA
>JBDTZT010000560.1:0-3479 GCA_040005005.1 Actinomycetota bacterium | reverse complement strand
ATCCGCGTATTTCCTGATTGCGCTGGTCGGGCGCACGACGATTTTACTTGTATTTCCGAGCTGCGTAATGAGCGCGTCTGCCAAACTCAAACTCAAGTACTCATCACCTGTTTCGACTTTTATCAAGCGGAACGGCAAAACCGCCAGCGACTTAATCAGTTCATTCGTTGCCGACAGACTTTTTTGATTTTCCGCGCCGGTAATTGTCTTTTCATCCGCGTCTTTGACTTCAGTCTGAACGATTCGCGCCAGCAAACGGCGATGAATAATCATCGTTTCATCAACATCTTTCTCTGCGCCGGGTTCATCATTTCGAGTTAAGACTTTCGCGCGAAAACGATAGCCGCGACGCGCGATGGTTTCGATGAAATCCGCGCCGTCTTCAGTTTTGCCGAGGGTTTTTCGCAAAGCCGAAACGTTCACCGAAAGATTCGCTTCTTCGACAAAAGTATCAGCCCAAACTTCCCGCATAAGCGCGTCGCGCTCGACGATATGACCGCTTTTTGCGACGAGCGCGAGTAATGTATCAAAAACTTTCGGCGGCAGATTAACGGGAGCGCCCGATTCAAATAAAACGCGCTCCGAAGCGTCGAGCCGGAATCGCCCGAAGTCATAAAATCTCGAATTTTGCTGCTCGTTATTCAAATTTAGAACTTCTTTAGAACTAATTTACAACTTCTAAAGGACTTTACACAAACAATTTAGCGATACTTACGGACATCGAAGGCGAAATCTTTTGAAACTCTTTATGAAACAAACGACAACCGAGATATTTATTGAAATCGAAGAAACGATTTACGTCAAATCGGCGGCGCGGAAAAAGTCTTTTGACGAAGAGACGGAAGATTCAAAATTCGTCATAGAAATTTGTCCGCATTGCCGACAGGCGGTTTTTGAAACAAAAGTAATTGAAATTAAAGGAGATTTAGATAAATGAATGAACGATTAAACAGACAACTCGATTGTCTGAGCGGTTTTGTCCTGACAGCTTTTCCGGTCGCACTTTTGATTGACGATTTGCTTCCGTCGGGACAAGCGTCGCCGATGCAGTTTATGGTCAGCCTTTCGGCGGCGTGGTTTTTTGGCGCGAGTATTATCGCGCTGGCTCGAATGGCTTGGATTTACCGACCACGCGCCGTCATTGTGGCTTGCGCGTTTGCTCTAGCCGGAATATTCGGCAGCGTCGCAATTATGGTTTTTCGCTTTGTTACCGAAACGATTCGCCAAACGGAAGGCGCAATCGGTAATGCCGCGCAATTTAATTTGGCAATCGGCAAAACTACGCCGTTTATTTTTATGCCCGGACTTATTCCGCCGCTGGTTTTGTTCTTTTTGGCGGCGATGTTGTTTAGATTTCAGAACAAATCGAGATGGGCTTTCGCGTTGGCGTGCGTCGGAATTTTGCTGTTTCCGGCGGGACGCATATTTCTCGGACAAACCGTAGTTTTGCTCAGCGACGCGCTGCTTTTGATAAGTCTGGGCTGGCTCGGCTGGCAAACGCTTTCCGGCAAACAAAACTTGAAAAGCGCGGCGCTCACGTCGAATTCACCGCTAAACGTATAACTTCTAACACTTTAAAAATTATCGAGATTCTTTGGAGGGAAATGAAACGACTTTTAACAACGACAATTATTACTTTATCTATAGCGACAATAATTATTTTAAACTGCACGAATTTTTTCAAAACTTCAGCCGTCGAATTGCCGAAAGACGAATCGAAAACGGCGCAAACTGAAACTTACGGCAAAATTCCTTTGAGCTTTGAGCCAAACGCCGGACAAACCGACGCGCAGGTGAAATTTCTTTCACGCGGAAATGCTTATGCGCTGTTTTTGACCGACACGGAAGCCGTTTTGCGTTTGCGAAACGGCGATTGCAAAACTGACGAAGCGAAAGTTGCGTCAGCGAAAAGCGCGACAACGAAAGATTGTGAAAAAATTGAAGGCGTTTTAAGAATGCGGTTTGAAGACGCAAATCCAACTCCGCAAGTTTCGGGCGCGAACGAACTTGAAGGCAAAAGCAATTATTTGAATCTCGACGGCGCGGGCGCGAAATTAACGAACGTGCCGAATTTCGAGCGCGTCAATTACGGCGGAATTTATGACGGCATAGACCTTGTTTTTTACGGCAACGAGCGACAGCTCGAATATGATTTTAATATTCAGCCGAACGCCGACCCGACGCAAATCGAACTGAATTTCGACGGCGCGGAAAATCTTGTCGTGGACGTACAAGGCAATCTCGTCGCCGAAGTTGCGGGCAAAAACGTGCGGTTCAACGCGCCCGTCGCGTATCAGACAATCAAAGGCGAACGGCGGACGGTTGCGGCGAATTATTCGATTGAAAACAAAGTCGTCAAATTTCAAATCGGTGATTATGACAAATCGGAAACGCTCGTGATTGACCCGATTTTGCAGTATTCGAGCTATCTCGGCGGCAGTGACCGGGACGAACCCGAAGCGATAACGGTCAACGCGGCGGGCGAAGCATTTGTGGCGGGCGAAACTTTTTCCGTCAACTTTCCGACGGCGAATGCGATTCAGCCGAATCTCGTCGGGACGAGCGACGGATTTCTGACCAAGCTCAATGCGGCGGGCAGCGGCGTAGTTTTTTCGACTTACTTAGGCGGCGCGGGCAGCCAAAGAATTGTCGGCATCGCGCTCGACGCGGCAAACAACATCTCGATTGCCGGAGCAGACTCGCGCAACAGTTACGACGTTTATATCGGCAAGCTCAACGCCGCCGGAAGCGGGCTTGTTTATCCGACGGTTTTTATCGGCGGCAGCGATTTCGACTATCCATACGGCATTGCGCTTGACGCGGCGGGCAATGCTTTTGTAACCGGCAGAACCGATTCGACGAATTTTCAAACGACGACGGGCGTGATTCAGCAAAACGACGGCGCGGGCATCGGCTCGTTCGCCGTGCGCGTCAACACAAACGGCGCATTGGCGTATTCGACTTATCTGGACGGCGCGGGCGACGATACCGCGACCGATTTGGCGGTTGACGGCGCGGGCAACGCCTACATTGCCGGAAACCGTCTGCTCAACAACGATTCAAACGTCTTTATTTTGAAACTGAATCCGACGGCTGCCGCGCTCGTCTATCCGACTTATTACATCGGCGGTTCGGGAAGCGACTACGCGCACGACGTTGAAATTGACGTAAACGGCAACGCCTATCTTGGCGGGCAAACGCTTTCGAGCGATTTCCCGACGACGGCGGGTGTTGTTCAGCCGACTTTCGGCGGCGGCGGCTACGCCGACGGATTTGTAACAAAGGTCAACGCGAGCGGTAACGGGTTGGTCTGGTCAACTTATCTGGGCAGCACTTCGGTCGAAACCGTTCAGGCGTTAAAACGCGATTCGGCGGGCGGAATATACGTTACCGGCTGGACGGGAATTACGGGCGAATACAATTTTTATGCGGCGCATTTGAACCCGACGGCGACGGCGCTCGATTACAATGCGCAGTTC
>JBDTZT010000559.1:0-3491 GCA_040005005.1 Actinomycetota bacterium | reverse complement strand
GATTCGTAAATGACTTCGCCAAGATCAAAGGCAACGGATTCTAATTTTGATTTGAGATGCTTAAAATCTTTTTTTGAAAGGGAGGCCAGTAAATAATTTTTCAGAACATCGCTTAAATTATTGGTAATTATCACAATTCTCCATTTAGCAAAGATAACAAAAAAAAAGAACTGTGCCGTGCGCTATCGCACCAAAGGAATAATTACAAAAATATAAAGGCAGATAATTTAATTCATTCGGAATTTCCCTTCGCAGCAAACATCAATTGACAATTAAATCTTCAATCAAACCGCTAACGGTGGAAACGATATTATCGAAATCATTTGACCTGAAGCCATAATTATGATTATTTAATTTGTTGACTTTATAATTTCCAAGTGCTAAAAAATTGAAATAAGGTTGATTTTTCACTAATAATTTTAATTGCAAAGTTTTAATTTTTTTCTAAGTATTTAACTCATATGAATACAGATTTTACATTAGAGTTTCGGCGTAATCACATCCATGTTCAATATTCTCCCGGTTATGAGGTTACTCTTCAAGGAACCACCGATTTATGGAAGGCAATCAGTGATTTCTGCCATACTCATAACTGCAATTGTATTCTCATCGAAGGAACGGTTGATGCCTGGAAAATGAATACGGCGGATGTTTATGAAATGGGAATTGAGGCATCAAATATCATATACAAAGCAAAAATAGCTTTATGTTTTGTTAATTGCACCGAGAATGATCTAACGGAATTTTTTCAACTGGTTGCGGGAAATAGAGGAACGCAGATCAAGTCTTTTTCTGACCGGCACGAAGCTATGCAATGGCTGGGCGTGGAAGAACCCGCAGTAATTTCTAAACCGATTTCGATTGATCACTAAAACTGATTTCCATCTAATCTGACAAGCAGCGGAATTGGAGCGTTTTGAAGGGCGGCTCTGATTCCCAAATCCGAAAACTGCCGATTGCTACTTGAATCTTAATATCTACGCGAACCGAAGAAAAACCGGTAGTGTCCCAATAGTGTGTTGCTAACTTTTATTCACCACATCTTAAACTGCTTTTGCCAAAAGTTCGCTGTAGTTTTCGTTAAACGGCTCAACTAAAATACTTTCTAAATCACAGCATATATTCCAAAGCACTTGTTCCTCTGCTGGATTTTTGATTTCAAGTTTCTCATCATCACTGAATCTGGAAACGGACTCAAATAAAACAAGCACTTCTGATTTGGTGAGTTCAATTTTAACTTTATCTTCTGACATCGAATTAGTGTTTCAGCAAATCTTTCAAAGTCCAAACTGTTTTCATTAAACCTGCTTTCATCGCGGGTGTGCAACGAATCGTTTTGTGTATTCTGCAAAAGTTATAATAAGCGAAATGTAGAGGCAAAGCATAATTAAGATTTTCAAACTTTTTGCTGAAAGCGCTTGTTAATTGACGCATTGACATAGAAAGAAAAAAGTGTTGCCAGAACTATTATTTTCCCAGCAACACAAATTAGGACACTACCGCTTTTTCTACTTTCTACCAATTTTTTTGAAGCAATGACAGTTCCAGGAACTAAAAACCGATTGATAATCTAATTAATTAAAAGAAAACGATTTTTTCACAAAATCTTCATTTTAAACCGTAATTTGTCAAATATTGATTGACTGTAAACATATTTTCTGTTAAAAATAATGTTTAACGTTCAAAACATTTAATCCATAGCATCGCATTTTTCCATATCGTGTTTATTTTATAGAATAATCTTTTTTTATCTGATGATAAGTGTCTGCTGTCTAATATCTAAAATTATAGCGTTTTTATAAACCTGTTCGATACCGAAATTTTGATTAATAATTTTTTACAGTCATCCCGAAAATTCTATTCTTCGTCCTTATTTTTAAGGTTATCAAATCATCAACTACTTCCAGATAGTAGTAATTTACCCGTTTTTAGCTTTGAGGAGGGCTTATAAATGCAAAAAAATTCATCGGCAGGAGTTCGAAATCCACTTCTGCTATGTACAGTTATTTTGGGATTGATGGCGGCATTAGTGATCGTGCCGCATCAATTCCGTTCAGAAGCCGGCGGCAAGAAAGTCCAAAAAGGACTTGTCCAAAAAACCGTCAGTCATGAAGAAGGAATAGATAATTACGATATTCGTGAAGACAAAGCAGCCTTTGAAAAAATCGAAGGTTTTCGTCAATCACAAAATAAAGATGCGGTCGCCGTGGCCGACATCAGAAGCGAATTTGTGCGCGGTGAGCAAGAACTCAAAACGCGCATCCCGGATGCAAAAGTCGAATATAACTCTGATATTCGCACACCGGAAGTAATCACTCCCGATGTCTGGAAAAACAAGGTCGAAATGCTGACCGCACCTTCGTCCGAAAAACGCTCGGAAATTCTTCGCAATTTCGTCAAGGAAAATGATTCCCTGATCGGCGTTTCAACCTCGCAGGCCGATTCATTGAAAGTTGTCGCGGACTACACAAATCCCGACGGCAATATGTCATTTGCTCATTTGGAACAAAGAATCAATGACGTTCCCGTGTTTCGCGGCGAAGTCAAAGCCGGCTTTACCAAAGACGGTCGCGTGATTCGCGTCATCAACAATCTCGCGGCAGGTTTGGATTACGGCTCGCTTTCAACCGATTTCCGTGATCCGCTTGATGCCGTTAAATTGGCTGCCGGTTTCATTAAATACGACCTGGGAAAAATGGATCTGAACCGCAACGGTGCGGTATCGGATGATTTGAAAACGACATTTGGAAACGGCGATTGGGCAACGACCGCCGAAAAAATGTATTTCCCGACCGAACCGGGTGTCGCCCGGGCAGCTTGGAGAGTTTTGATCTGGGAGCCCGTCCGTGCCTATTACGTCATCGTTGATGCCCAGGACGGTACGATGCTCTGGCGTAAAAACCTGACCAACGACCAGACGCAAGCAGCGACCTATAATGTTTACTCGAGTACGCAGAATCTCGGTCTATCAATGGACAGTCCGGCTCCGTCGCTTGGTCCGCTTGATCCGTCAACCAATTTCCAGGCTCCTTTGGGAACCAGAAGCAACGTCACGTTGATCGGTAATGAAGGAAGCTTGTCATTCAACAATCTCGGCTGGATTACCGACGGCACAAACGGTACGGACGGCTTTACAGATGGCAATGCGGTGCAGGCCGGTCTTGATATCGACGGCACCAACGGCGTTGATGCTCCGCAAAACGGAACCGCTCGCGTCTTTAACTTTGCATATACGCCGGGTAATGTGACCGGCGGTGTTGACGGCGGCGATCCCAATAACGGCGCGGCAATCCGCAGCGGTGCGGTCACGCAGTTATTCTACTTTAACAATCGTTATCACGATGCGCTTTATAAAGTCGGATTCACGGAACCGGCGCGCAACTTCCAGCTCAGCAACTTCGGTCGCGGCGGCGCGGAAAATGACCGTGTTTCGGGTGAAGCCCAAGATTCATCGGGAACCAATAATGCTAACTTTGCAACACCGGCCGACG
>JBDTZT010000043.1:0-11786 GCA_040005005.1 Actinomycetota bacterium | reverse complement strand
CCGCGTGACATTACTCAAAGATCGCTGTTCATACTGCGCGACGAACGACAACCGATTCGAGACGCGATATTCGAGTGCCAAAACCTGATTTTGGTCTTCCGAAAGATTTGTCGAATAAGTTATCAGAAGATTGCGGTTGATTTGCCGCCCGACCGTCAAACGCGCCGTCGGATTCAATCGCTGCCCGGAAATGATCGGGTCAAGCTGGAATTTATTGAGCCCGAAAAGTTTGTCGGTCGCTTTGGCAAGCGGTTTGTTGATAATCTGGTCAGTCAAAATTTCCGCCGCCGTGTTGATGCCCGATTGCGCGAGCGTCGGAATTCCCGTATCGGTATTCGATAAACTTCCCGTCGTAATCAGCGAAATGACATCGTTTGAGGGCAGCGCCGGATTTGAACGGACGGTCGCGCTCAGATTTTCGGTGTCGGTCAATTTTCCGTTGAGATTGACGAATACCTGATAACCGTTGATTTCCGATTCAGCCTGCAGATTGATAATTGGTTCGATGCCGCTCGTATTCGGCGGAAAAACGAGTTCGCCGCGCTGCACAATATAGCGGTCGTTACGATAAAAAAGCGTTCCGCTGTTAGCAGTAATTCTGCCGTCAACCTGCGGAAAATTGAGGTCGCCCGTCACGCGCAGCGAAAGCGAAGCGGTCAAATCCGCCAGATTATTTCGCACGACCAGCGCATTGCGTCCTTCAACCGTTAAATCGAGTTTCACATCGCCGAATGACGAAGAGCCGTCGCTCTGCGAAATCGAACTTTCGCGCCGTCCGCCGATCACGTCCGCCAGATCAATGTTGCGCGAGTAAAGACTTCGCTTCGCATCAATTCTGCCGGCGATAAACGTGCTCAGCTGGTCGCCGATTCGGCGGCCGTTGATTTCGACTTCGGCATCACCCGTCGTCAGAAAATCTTTCGGCAAAGGCACCGTGACATTAGTGCCGCGCAAGGCCAGCCGAAATGCTTGCAAATTTAATTTGTCATCGAGGAATGCGCCGCCCGATGCGGTAAATTTGCCGCCGCCCAAAAATCCGGTCAGTTCATCAATCTGCGCTTGATTGGATGTAAAAATAATGCGTCCTTTGATGCGTTCAAATGAGATTCGCTCGGAACCGATAAACGCCGAAGCCGAGGCATTCTGCATCTCCGCCGTGCCGTTCAGACGCGCAGTTTGATTCGGTCCGGTCAGGCGCACATTGACATCCGCCAAACCCGCAAAAAAGGCGTTGCGCGAAACGGCGTTCAAAATACTCAAATTAACGCGCCCGTCAATATTCAGATTGTTGGTGCCGTCGTCTTTTAAAGCCTTCGTTCCGCTGATCACAAGATTTGAACCGCCGCCCGCGAATTTGGCGTTTTCGACGACGACTTCGTTCATATTAAATTGAAGGGAAACAGGTTCGGTCGCGGCAATCGGCGTGTCGCCGATCTGCAAAGCGAGCTGGCTGAAATTTGCCGAGCCTTTCAAATTATCGGTCGTGAAAGAGCGATTGCCTTTGTCATCAATGCTTGAAAGATTGCCTTCGAGAAAAACTCGGCCCGTTGCCTGTCCCGTGATCGAAACTTCGCCGGGTTGACGAACGAGCGCGATAAACGGCGCAAGTTCCGTATTGTTAAAATTTGTTTCGGCGCGAAACGGCAGATTTTCATCGGCAAAATTGACGTTTGCCGTGATGCTTTGCTGTTGTCCTTCGAGATTCGCCGTCAGATTGGCGGTCAGCTGCTGATTTTCGGTTTTGCCGTTAAAAACGACTTCGCCGAGCGCATTGTTGTTCAGCGTGACGCCGTTTCCCGTGCCGCTGAAATTGATTTCGTAGCTTTTCGAATCAGCCGTTCGGCCGACAGCTTTCGCCGTTAAATTAAGCGTTCCGCCGATGTCTGGAAGTTTCTCGTTGTTCGGAATAAACGGGCGAATCCGCGCAAACGGAATTGCTTTGCCTTCCGTCTCGAAGTCAAAGGCGGTCGTCTCGGTTTGATAATTTCCTTTCGCCGTCAAAGTTCCATCGCCGAATTTTGCGTTAAATTTTTCGAGATTGACAGTATTTCCGGCGAAAGTTACGCGGGTGTCGAGATTGTCGAAAGTTTGTCCTTGAAGCGAGCCGTTGGTCGCGGTCAGATTTGCTTCGCCCTGCATCGCGTTCGGCAAACCGCTGACGTTGATCGTGCCGGAAGTGTTTGCCTGCAAACCGCGCAAAGTTTCGGGCAAATTAATCGGCAAAGCCGCCAAAACATTGCCCGCATTAACGTTTGTTAAAGTCGCCTGAACGGAAATATTATTCGTTCCGCCACTCGGAATTGCAACGTTGAACGCGAGATTTCCGCCGTCTGATTCCTGCAACACGCCATTTTTCAATTCAGTTCCGTTCGGCGAAACTAAAATATCGGTTTTCAGCGAACCGAGTTCGCGTCCGCGCAGGATGAGCGAATCGAGCGAGGCACGCCCGTCAATCGTCGGATTTGAAACATTGCCGGTCAGCGTTCCCTTGAAATTTAGGTTTCCAGCAAATTCCGCTTTGTATTCGTCAATTTTCTGTTCAAAATCGGGCGAAAGATTCAAAACTCTGATGATGCGGTCAATTTCGTGCGCGTCCGAAGAATTGAGCGCAATATTCAAATTTGAATCATAACCGTTCAAATCAAAATTTCCGGTCGCGTTAAATTCGGTTTTTTCGGTATTGAGCCGCGCCACATCAACATTAAAAAGTCCGTTCGCGGCGGTCGCTTCGATGCGTCCCGTGACCGGAATTAAACCGCGTTCTTCTGTTCCCGCGTTGGCCGTGATGTCGGCGGTCAAGTTTCCGCTGGCAGTTTTGAAATTTGTTCCCGCAAAAGTCAGATTTGCCTTTCCGGTCGTTTGGCCTTCCACCGGAACGATGCGCCCGCCTTGCAAAGCGAGCAGTTTTCCCAAATCTAAATTCGTAAAATCGGCGTTGATTTCCGAACGATTGCGCGTATTTAAAGCAATCGTCGCATTGCCGCTCAATTTTCCGCCCATCGCATCGGCGGTCAAATCATTGAGCGCGACCTTGTTGTTATCAATCACGACGCCAGCGCGCGCCGCGCCGAGTTTAATGCTTCCGACCGTTCCGCCGCCCAAACTCATATCCGCGCTGGCGCGATAACTTCCCGACGGTTCAAGCACAAAAACAGGTTTGTAGATTTTCACGTTTTCGAGATTGCCGCCACCCCGCAAATCCGAATTTTTGACGAGCGTGACGTTTCCCGCGTCAATGTCGCCCGAAGTTCCTTCGATTCTGCCCTGCCGAATTGTCAAACGAACGCCGGCGATATTTAAAGTCCCCAGAATCGCCGCGTTAGTTTCGAGCCTCGCGATTTTCAAACCGTCGGAAGCAACAATTGTTTCGCTCGGAACATCAATTACATTAAAATTATTAGCGACAACTCCGCCGATCGTTGCGCCGTTTGCGTCCACTTGTGCGGCGGTCAGAGTTTTCGAGTTAAAAGTGGTGCTGCCGTTTTCGTAGCCGACCCGCGCCCCGGTCACCATCAGATTTTTAAGTTTCGTGTCCTTGATATTGGCGGAAGTCGAAGTAATCGTGTCAGCCTGAATATCGGTTCGTTTCGGAACGTCTTTAATGCGTAGGTTTTTTGCCTTCACGCCGTCCAGATTAATGACTTTTGTTTTAAATTTTCCGGCGTTTGCGGTCGGTGCGGAAATATTTGTCACGCCGCCCGTCGAATCAACTTTCACATTACTGACCTGCAAAGTTTCAATGTCGAAACCTTTTGACGAAAAATTGCGCGTCCGGGCATTGCCGAGCGTGATCCCGAATTTTTCTTCCTTGTATTGGGCGACAGCATCGGAAATAAAAAGTCCGCCGAGCGTTCCGAAAGGCGTTTTGGCGGCGGCGGCTTGGAGTTCGCCAACCCATTTGAAATCTGTTCCCGTGCCGCGAATATTGCCGACAATCTGCGGAAAATCAATCTTAAAATCTTCAAAAGTCAGAAGCTGCGCGATGGCTTTGCCGTTCGCTTCATACATCGAGCCTTTGCCGTCAACCGAAGCATTGACATTTAGACCTTTCAGATAAATATTTGAAGCCGAAAGCGATTCGGACGAAATTTCGCCGTTGACTTTATAATTTTCGCCTTCGCCTGAAACCGTTCCCTTAAAATTTCCGATTCCGCGAAGCGGCGTTCCCAATGGGAAAACCGTTGAAGTCTGCGTTAAATCAACGGTTGATTCAATTTCGAGATTGTATTTGAGCGATTTCCAATCATCAACTTTTCCCTTCAAATTTGACTCGCCAATCGGCGTGGTGAGTTTTAATCCGGTAATTTCCGCGCCTTTTGAATCGGCAATGCCCTGCACCCGCAAATCTATATTTTCAAGCTTGTTCTGGTCATAAACAAAATTTGAATCTTTTGAGTTCAGGTCAAATTTATAACGCTTTTGGTCGTCGGGAACTTGGGCGTTTTCAGGTTCGAGCGTAAACAGAACATTTTTCGCGTCGCCGCCAAGTTTGCGCGAAACGTCGCCGTAATGCACGAGTCCGTCTTTTAAACTGACTTTTAGTGATGAGTAAGTAAAATTGACGCGATTTTGTTCTTCGACAAAAACGAGATTGGAGAAATTCGATTTGCCGTTTTCGTCAAATTTCACCCAGACTTCCGCGCCGTTGATGTCGGTCGAATCAACGCTGATGTCGCGGTTAAGCTGCCAGGCGTAAAGATTTTGAACGGTCAGACCAATGTCGGCATCGCGGATAAAAAACAATTTTTCGCCCGTAATTTTATCGTTGAAAGTCGCGTTTTTGAGTTCGAGTCTTAACGGCGCAACCGCGACGCGAAACGTGTCGGCATCAAAAACAATCCCGATGCGCTCCATTTTAGCGACAAATTGCGCCCGGATGTAATTATCAAAAACGCCGTAGCGATAAAAAACAACGACCAAAATCGCCGCCACAACAAGCAGAATTCCAAGCGCACCCGAAGAAATTACGGCGTTGCGGCGCGTGAAAAATCGGCGCCGTTTAGCCGCCCCGGATTTTTCCTCCGCACCTGTTTCCGGCGGTTCGCTTTCTTGTGTTTGTGCGGTCTGATTGTCGTTTTCTTCAGACATTTTTACCCCTTGATTTAAATTTAATTTTTATAAACTGACGGTTTCGATAATTTCCAAATCGAATCCTTCAATCGCTGTGATGCGCGGGGGATGATTTGATAAAAGACGAATTTTCCGAACGCCCAAATCGTTCAAAATCTGTGCTCCGATACCGTAATCGCGGAAACTTCCGTAACCTGTTTGACGCCGCGCCGTTTGAAAATCCAAATCTTTTTCCTGCATCAGCGCATATGTCTGCAATTGATGAATCAAGTCCAAATTATGTTCGCGCTGACGAAGATAGAGTATCACGCCGCTGCCTGCTTCGGCTATTTTCTTAAGCGATGCATTAATTGCCTGAGAAGCCTCGCCCAACTGCACTCCGAACATGGCAAACGTGATGTTCTCGGTTTGGACGCGCACCAGAACTGGTTCGGTTGTCTGCGAAAAATCGCCCATTGTCAAAGCAATGTGCGTTTCGCCGTTGATGATGTTTTCGTAAATTACGGCGCGAAAGTCGCCGTGCGTCGTCGGCAAATCGGATTCGACAACCTTTCTGACAAGCGTTTCTTTATGAATTCGATACCGCACCAGGTCGGCGACGGAAATAATTTTCAAACCGTGTTTTTCAGCAAAAATCTCGAGCTGCGGCAGCCGCGCCATCGTGCCGTCGTCGTTCATAATCTCGCAAATCACGGCTGCCGGATTCAGCCCCGCAATTCGCGCCATATCAACGCTTGCTTCAGTTTGCCCAACTCGAACAAGCACGCCGCCGTTTTTCGCCCGCAGCGGAAAAATATGTCCGGGACGCGCTAAATCATTCGGTTTTGATTCGGGATTAACCGCCGTGAGAATCGTTTTGGCGCGGTCAGCCGCCGAAATTCCGGTCGTGACACCGATCTTAGCTTCGATTGAAACGGTAAAAGCCGTGCCGAATCCGGAAGTATTTTCGCTCGTTTGCGGCGGAAGCTGCAGAAAATCGCAACGTTCTTCGGTGAGCGGCAAACAAATTAAACCGCGACCGTGAACCGCCATAAAATTAATAACTTCAGGCGTCACTTTCTCCGCCGCGCAAACCAGGTCGCCCTCATTTTCGCGGTCTTCGTCGTCAACAATAATTATCATTTTGCCGTTTTTTATATCTTCAACGGCTTCTTCAATCGTGGCTAAAGGCATCGTTTGATTTTGAATTTTAGTTTTGGATTTGCCCTTTTACGGCAAATCTTTTGTAAAAAATAAATTTTAGCTAAAACAATTGTCATTTACCATTTACCATTTACCATTTACCATTAAAAAGATGTCGTTTGAATTTAAACTTGCGTTCAAATATTTTCGCGCGAAACGAAAATCGCTGGCGCGTTTTACTTCAATTGTCGCGGTTGTCGGAATCGCGGCGGGTGTCGCGAGTTTGATTATCGCACAGGCTTTGGCAAACGGTTTCGCCGATGAAATGCGCGACAAAATTCTTGCCAACACGGCGCATATTTCGGTTTTTTTGAAAGACGGCGGCGAAATTTCAAACTGGCAAGAAATCAAGACTGATCTGGAAAAAACGGAAAATGTCCGCGAAATTTCGCCGACGGCTTATGAAAACGCTTTGATTATCGGCGAAACGGAAACAAGCTATGCAATTCTCAAAGTTCAAAATCAAAACAAATTGACATCAAATCAAATTTCTGTCGGCAAGCAACTGGCCGAAAAATTAAATTTAAAAATCGGCGATTCGGCAGAAAACGTCACGCTCGAAAATCAAACGCCGTCAGGTGTGCGGGTTGCGGAAACTTTTGAAACAGGTCTTTACGATTACGACTTGACCTGGATTTACGTTTCGCCCGAAAATTTTGCGCGACTTCGCGGACAACGCTCATTTACACCGACGATTCTAAGCATTTCGGTCACGGATATTTACAAAGCGGATGAAACGGCGCGGGAAATTCGCGCCTGCTTGGGCGAAAATTTCAAGGTCGTTGATTGGCAGGAAGCAAATCGTCCGCTTTTTGCCGCGCTTAGTTTGGAAAGAAAGGTGACGCTCGTGATAATTTCGCTGATTATTTTTATCGCCGTGCTGAATATTACGACAACGCTCGCGCTGCTCGTTAATGAACGCCGGCTTGACATCGCAGTTTTGCGCACCTGCGGCGCAAAGACGCAAAATTTGATAGCAATTTTTTTGCTCGAAGGTTTGTTTTTGGGTTTTCTCGGAATTTTTTTCGGCGTAATTTTAGGTTTGCTCGGCTGTTTTTTTGGAAATTATTTCAAAATTATCAGTCTTTCGGCAGAAGTTTATTCGCTGAATTACATTCCGCTTCATCCGCAGCCGGCAAATATTTTGCTGATTATTTTGATTGCATTTTTTTTATGTTTGACGGCGATCGTCTATCCGGCTTTCAAGGCGAGCCGCATAAAACCTTTGGAAAATTTGCGGACACAATAAAATTTTTGGATTTTTGGGCGGTTTGAAACTATATTTAGGCAAGTCTCGGAAAATCTTATCTTGAAAAACTTGTCATAAAAGTTCAGACTTAGAGTATTAATTTTACAGACAGGTCAAGGCACTAATTGTTTTTATGTTTGAACGCTACACGGAAAAAGCGCGTCGGGTGATATTTTTCGCCCGTTACGAAGCATTGCAATACGGTTCGCAAGTCATTTCGCCCGAACATATTCTGCTCGGGTTGATGCGCGAAGATAAAACGGTCTCGGCAAGATTTTTCCCGTTTCGCAACAGTCTGACGGTCGAATCCGTCCGGCGCGAAGTCGAGGAAAGAATCACTTTGCGCGAGCGAATTCCGCAATCGGCAGAGCTGCATCTCGCGCCCGAGACGAAACGAATTCTCGCGTTAGCCTCGGAAGAAAGCCGTAAACTGCAAAATCGTCATATCGGTCCCGAACATCTGCTGCTTGGAATTATTCGTGAAGAAAATTCAATTGCGGCGGAAATTCTTTTTCAATACGGACTTCGCATCCAAGATGCGCGTGAAGAGATTGCGCGACAGAGCGGCTTTTCGGATTTATACCAAGCCGGCGGCAGAGAAAAAACAGAAACACCGCATCTCCAGGAATTTACACGGGATTTAACGGCGGAAGCCGCGCAGGGAAAACTCGATCCGCTCATCGGGCGCGACGCGGAAATCGAAAGAGTTATTGAAATTCTTTGCCGCCGCACGAAGAACAATCCGGTTTTGATCGGCGAATCGGGCGTTGGCAAAACGGCGATTATCGAAGGTCTGGCGCAGCGAATTGTTGATCGAAACGTGCCGACATTTTTGGAAAACAAACGAATTTTATCGCTCGATTTGTCGCTGATTGTGGCGGGAACAAAATATCGCGGACAATTTGAAGAACGCCTCAAAAAAATTATGGCGGAACTCCGCGAACACGACCAGTACATCGTGTTTATTGACGAACTGCACACGCTCGTCGGCGCCGGTTCGGCGGAAGGAACTTTGGACGCGGCAAACATTCTGAAACCTGCGCTTTCACGCGGCGAACTTCAATGTATCGGCGCAACGACGCCGGCGGAATTTCGTAAATCAATCGAAAAAGACAAGGCTCTGGAACGTCGTTTTCAATCGGTCAAAGTCGTTCCGCCAAACGAAGAAGACGCACTGAAAATCGTTCAGGGTTTGGCGGAAAGATACGAATCTTTTCATCAAATCCGCTATTCAAAAGAAGCTCTCGAAGCGGCGGTTTATCAAACCAATCGCTACATTCCCGACCGATTTTTGCCCGATAAAGCGATTGACGTTTTAGACGAAGCGGGCGCCCGCGCCAAACTTCGCTATGAAAACGAAGCCGTTTCCGAGCCGTCGTGGAAGGAAACCGTCGAAAACTGGAAACGGGCGACGGCAAATGATGAACAACTTTTGGCTTTTGAACTTAAAAATCTCGAAAACTCGTTTTTTGCCGTTGAAGTAACGCGCGAAGATGTCGAAGAAGTGATTGCGCGTTGGACGGGAATTCCGATTCAGCGGGTCAAACAGGAAGAAGCGAAAAAACTTTTGCAGATCGAAACCGAACTGCACAAACGTATAATTTCACAGCGTCCGGCAATTTCCGCGCTGGCCAGAGCGGTTAGGCGGTCACGCGCCGGACTCAAGAATCCGAATAAACCCGTCGGTTCGTTTTTGTTTCTGGGTCCGACCGGCGTTGGCAAAACCGAAGTAGCGCGAACTCTGGCGGAATTTCTGTTCGGTTCGGAACGCGCTTTGATTCGCTTTGATATGAGCGAATTTATGGAAAAACACGCGGTTTCCAAATTTATCGGCTCGCCGCCGGGATACGTCGGACACGAAGAAGGCGGACAATTAACGGAAAAATTGCGCCGGGCGCCTTATTCGGTCGTGCTGTTTGATGAGGTCGAAAAAGCGCATCCCGATTTGTTTAATGTGCTTTTGCAGGTTTTTGAAGATGGCGTTTTGACCGACGCGCTGGGAAACACGATTGACTGCAAAAACGCGATTTTTATAATGACCTCGAACATCGGCGCAAGATTTATCCAAAAACGCGCCAGCTTAGGTTTTCAGGCAAATGCCGATGCTTCGCGCGAAAAAATGGAAGAACAGGTACTGAGCGAAGTTAAAAAGACTTTCGCGCCAGAATTTATCAATCGCCTTGACGAAATTATCATTTTTGATGAACTCGTTGACAAGGATTTGCTCGAAATCATTGATTTGCAGGTTGGAAAATTAAATGAAATGCTTGAAAAGCGCACATTGCAGATTCGTTTGACGGCCGATGCAAAGCAATGGCTGATTAATAAAACCTGTACTGACCGAAGCTACGGTGCGCGACCATTGAAACGCGCCTTGCAAAAATACGTCGAGGACGAGCTTTCCGAAGCATTGATTCAGGGCGATTTGAGCGACGAAAGTCTGGTCGAGATTTTTTGCGACCAAGACAAATTGACGTTTCGTCCAATTCGCCTGGAAGAAACACTTTTAGAAGGCATTGGCGAACGGACGGCTTAAAACTTTGAGTCTCAAGTCCCAAGTCTCAAGTTTCAGGCTTTCAGGTCAAAAATTGGAACTTGAGACTTGGGACTTGAGACTTTTTATCGAGAATTTGCGTGAAAGATTTATTTACAGCTTTCGCGCTTTTTCTTTTTTGTGATTTTATCTGTATAATTTGAAGATTTGTTGGACCTGGAAGCGCGAAAGGCAACCAAGCCTTAATTCATTGAATCAAAGTTCGCGTATCAACCCAACTTGATAAAGCCCGCTTTTATCTAAAACAATATTTTGAGATTGTTATTTTTAGTTTAATTTTCAGGGGCAACTATCATTTTCGGCTTTTTATGAGCCGCAGATTTGCAATTATAAGGAAATTCGGTTTTATGCATATTTTTCGCGCTTTTGGGCTTGTTTTGTTGATTTTGACGTTTTCGGCGTTTTCAACATTCTCCAAGACAGACGATAAAACAAAAAACTCTCCGAAAACCGGAAGACTAGCGCAACAGCAGTTGGTCGAATCGGTTGACATTCAAGGTAATCGCCGTTTAAAGGACGACGATCTTCTTTATTACATCAAAACCCGTCCGGGCGATGTTTTTAACAAACAACAACTCGAACGCGATTTACAGGAACTGCTTTCGCTCAATTTCTTCGATAAGGTCAAAACGCGTGTTTTGACCGAAGAAGGTGTGCGCGGCGGCGTGAACGTCATTTTTGAAGTTGCCGAATTGCCGATTATCCGCGATTTGCAGTTTGAAGGAATGAAAGCCGTTCCCGAATCGGACATTTTAAAGGCATTTCGTGAACAACGCGTCGGCATCTCCAAAGAAGCAATTTATAATCCGGTCAACGCGCAAAAAGGAATTCGCGTGATCCGCGAACTACTCGCTGGTAAAGGTTATCCAAATGCGAAGGTAACCATTAAGGAAGAAGAAGTTTCGGCGACCTCGACGGCGATAACTTTCAACGTTGATCAGGGCTACCGTTCGAGAATTATCGAGATTGATTTTGAAGGCAATTCGGTTTTCAAAGACGGTGAACTTCGCAGTCAGCTGAAACTCGTTCAGGAAACAGGAATTATTTCGCGTTTCAAAGGGCTCGACATTCTCGACCTTCGTAAATTGGAATATGACCTGCGGAAAAATGTTCAGTCGTATATGTTCTCGAAAGGTTATTTTCAAGCCCGCATCGGTGAACCGCAAATTACCGGTCTCGGCTATAAACGCACCGGTCTGCCGCTTTTGAGCAGTTTACCGCTGCCGATAATTTCCTCAAAGGACGACACGTTAAAAATCACCGTTCCCGTTACGGAAGGAAAACTTTTCCGGGTCGGCGAATTGAAAGTCGAAGGCAATTCGATTTTTTCCGAGCAGCAGATTTTAGGCTACGTCGGATTGAAAAAAGGCGACGTCGTTGATGGAAGACGCTTGCAGACGGCCGTTTACGAAGATTTGAAAAAGGTTTACGGTTCGCAGGGTTTTGTGCTTTACAATCCCGAATTTGACCCGACCTTCAAAGATAATCCGGCCAATCCTAATGAAGGAATTGTTGACATCACGATTACGATTGACGAAGGCAAACAATTTCGTTTGCGCCGCCTCGAATTTACGGGCAACACCTTTACCCGCGACAAAATTTTGCGCCGCGAAGTTTTAATCAATGAAGGCGATATTTACAACCAGATCGCGCTTGAAACTTCGGTCATCCGGCTTAATCAAACGAGTTATTTCGACCCGATTGACAAAGACCAGGACGTGGAAATCCGCA
>JBDTZT010000558.1:0-3497 GCA_040005005.1 Actinomycetota bacterium | reverse complement strand
AAGCTCAATTAAATCCGCGAACATTCGTGCGGATTCACCGTTCGACCATCGTCAATATCAATCACGTCAAAGAACTGCAAGTTTGGTCGCGCGGTGAATATCGAGTGATGATGAACGGCGGCAAAGCCTTCACCTTGAGTAGAAGTTATCGAAATCGCTTCGACGACTTTTTTAAAAACCGGATTGTCACGAAATTAAACGGGAAATAAAAAATGAAATCAAATTTTATCGGTGTTTCATTTAAAGCCGACGGCAATCAAGGTTTATCGGAAGCATACGGCGTGGCGAAGTTTTCGTCCGCCGGAATTGTCTTTGATTTTGAATCGAAAATTTTTGGCTTTATCGGCGGCGAAGTCAAAGAAGTCCGTGTTTCTCTCGATGAAATTTTAGACATTAAATTTCGCAAAGGAGTTTTCAAATTTTTTGCCCGTATCCAATTACGCCTGAAAAATGTCGCCAAATTTGCCGAATTGCCCAACGAGAACGGAAAAGTAACCTTAAAAATCAAACGCGAAGATTTTGAAAGCGCGCAAAAAGCAGTCGAACAAACTTTACAAATTATGAATGAAGTTGGTCTTCAAATTTTGCCGGAAGGCGATGATTCAAATAAGCGGCTGCCGGCCTTTCAAACTTCTATTAATGAATTATTTGATACTGAAAAATTGGAAACGGAAGATTTGAAAGAAACTGAAAAATTAAAAATAAATAGGGGCGACAAATAGTTCCTGGCTAATTTTACAATTCTGAATTTTTTCAGTAATCAGTAATTTTATTGAGACAAACGGCACAGTCATCAATTGATCCGACGAATATATATTCAAATCTACAAAAAATTTTCGTCTGTCAAGATAATGAATTCATCCCTAAAAATCGTTACTCATCACAAATAAGTTTTCACTTCTCTTAATAAATTATAAATTTGAACTATTAAAAGCGGGGTGAAGCATTTGAAAATTTCAAAATTTCAAAATACTGAAATTTTGTTCGCATTAAATCAAAGCGCAATAAAAGTTTGTCTATGAAAATTATAACGGAAAATATGGATGAAGATATTCTTCTAAATTCCAATGAAGATACTTTTTTAACTACACAAATAGGGTTAAAGACAATCCTCTGCGGCGGTCTGACGGTTGGAATACTGGATGGACTCTTTGCCTTAGTTTATTACGGCTTGATATTAGGCGCAGAAACGACGCGGATTTTCCAATCAGTCGCTGCCGGATTGCTCGGCAAAGATTCTTTTGAGGGCGGAACGCCGACGTTTTTGCTCGGAATTCTGCTCCATTTTGTTGTCGCAATCTGCATTGCCGCCGTTTATTGGATAGCGAGTCTTAAATTGCAGTTTTTGATTCGCCGCGCCGTCGTTTGCGGACTGATTTACGGAATGATCGCTTATCTGGTAATGAACTACGTCGTCATTCCGCTTTCAAACACCGTTTCGGGAAAATTTTCACTGATGAACTTTACCGTTGCCATCATCGGACAGGCTTTGCTGGTCGGACTGCCGATTGCTCTGATTACGAGGGAATTTTCAAGATCGAAAAAATAAATAAATTTAACAATTTTAATTGGCAATTATGGTAATACCATTTTTTGCTAAACAAAATTAATGGGTGAAGGAAATAACAGTGAATTATGGAAAGTTATAATCCGACAAATATAGAAATATTGACGAATGGTGTCATTTCGCTTCAAAGTTTAACGGAAAATCGTGTGCAGGCATTAAAATCACTAACTTTGATGTTGCTGAATGAATTAAAGACATTGGAAAATTTAAATTTACGAAAAGATAATTTTTCAAATGATAGCCCGATTTCGCTCGCCGAAGAAGTGGAGAATTTTGAGATTGAAATGATTCGCTCAGCTCTGATACGCGCTAAAGGCAGTCAGCGAGTCGCCGCCAGTTTATTAAAAACTAAGGTGACAACTTTGAATGTCAAAATTAAACGCTACGGCATTGAGCCGCAGGGCTATAAATTTGCTCGTAACGTCGAATCACAAAAAGACAATTTTGTAATGGTGACAACAATTGGTTAGAAATTCGGCTGATTATGAAATATTTCAAAAGTCTTTTGATTATACTCGTCTTAATCGGCGCAAATATTTTTCATGCTGCGGGACAAAATACGAAGCGAATGCCGGTGATCGTCGAACTTTTTACATCCGAAGGCTGCTCGACTTGTCCGCCTGCCGATAAATTTTTGCAGAAACTTGTGGAAGAACAGCCCATTTCAGGCGTAGAAATTATCGGTTTAAGCGAACACGTTGATTATTGGAACCGACTCGGCTGGACTGATCGTTTTTCGTCGGCGCAATTCAGCAATCGTCAGGGATATTACTTGACTTTCTTCAAAAATTCACAGATTTACACGCCGCAGATGGTCGTTGACGGAACGCGCGAACTGTCGGGCAAAGCGGCTGAAAAAACGCTTGCCGATGCCGCGAAAAATCCCAAGGGAAACTTAGATTTAAAGATTGAAAAACAAGCGGGAAATATTTTATCGTTCAAAATAAAAATCGCTGATTTGCCGAAAATATCCGATAACGATAAGGCGGTTGTTTTGCTGGCAATCACCGAAAATGATTTGACTTCAAACGTTTCGGCGGGCGAAAACAGCGGACGCATGTTAAAGCACACGGCGGTTACGCGTTATTTGAAAAACATTGGCGGCATAACCGGCGAAAAAACAGAGCTTTCGATAGATGTTGAATTGGTAAAAGACTGGAAACGCGAAAATTTAAGCGCAATTGCTTTCGTTCAGGAAGCAAACAGCCGCCGAATCTTGGGCGCGGCGAAAATCAGTTTGAAAAATCCTTAAGCAACCTGGTTTTTAAAAAGCAGTCTTTGCGCCGTAATTAATAATTTAGTGCCGTAATTAATAATTTAGTATAGTAATAATGAATCCATGAAGAAAAAATTTACTCGCAAAACTGATTCTCGGAAAGTTAATATCGTCCCGATGCTTTCCGTTAGGCGCGGAGCGCAAGCAGTTGACTTTTATAAAGTCTCTTTTGAAGCAGAAGAATTATTTCGGATCGAAAACGATTCTGGTGATGTTGTCGTTCAATTGTCGGTGAAAGGATCAGAATTCTGGGTAGCTGATGAGTCTCCTGACAACTCAAACTTCAGCCCCGAATCACTTGGTGGAAGTTCAGTAAGAATGATAATGATTGTGGATGACCCGGATACTATTTTTGAAAAAGCTATCTCTGCAGGGGCAAAAGAAATCTACCCTGTGAGCGAGCAAAATGGCTGGCGTATCGGACGCATTGTTGACCCATTTGGTCACCATTGGGAAATTGGCAAGCTATTATAAATACTGCAAGACTCCTGAGCAAGAAGGAGTTTTCATAATTGTTGAAACAACCTGTTTGTCATTATTGTCAAAGCAAAGTGTTAAGCAATTCAGAAAAGAGGGTGTAAAAAATTCTGTGTAAATCACTTTTACCAACAATTTTCAATTCTGGCTAAACGCCTGAGTAATCAACAGTTGGGC
>JBDTZT010000557.1:0-3500 GCA_040005005.1 Actinomycetota bacterium | reverse complement strand
CGTGAAATTGTAAAAAGGAGGATCAATGATGAAATTTAGATTTCGACGTTTACAATAAACCTGCGACCGAATACGTGGCGACATTCCTCGGTGCGGCTAATCTTCTGCTCGGCATTATCAACGGAAAAATCTTTGAAGCCGAAGATATTTATCTAAATATTGAAGACGAAACACGCGTCCGCGACGGTCAATCGGTCAAACTCGTCTTTCGCCCCGAAGACGTTTTCTTGCGCAAACCCGAAAACCTGACGCAAAATTACCAGCCATTAACCGACGGATTTGTCGAAGAAGTAAATTTTGTCGGCGCGTTTGAAAGAGTCGTCGTGCGGCTGAACATTTCCAACCGCCAACCGATTATCGTCACGCGCCCGAAAACCGAGACAACCGCTTTTCCGCTCGAAATTGGGCAAAAAGTAACAGTCAGTTTGGTGCGCTTTCGTATTCTGCCCAATTACACACTCGCTTCGGAACGTGCCGGTCGTATGATTTGAGTTTTCTGAAAGAAGCTGAGAATTTTTCGTAATCTCAAAATTGAAACCGCCGAATTGAAGGTTTTAATTCTTCAAATCGTCTCATTCTTCTTTGCTTATTTCGCCGCTTCAATTTTTTCTCGCAGCGAATCAATTCGCTTTTGCGCCTCTTTCGCTTCCGGAGTTGCCGGCGATTTATTGACAATTTCACGCCAACTTGCGCCGTTGTAATGAAGTAGTTTGGTGCTCGAATTAAAAACAAAACCGATTCCAAGCCGTTGATAACGGTCGAGGCTCGAATAATTCAGATAAAAACTGTGAAGCGGTGCGCCCGATGCCGCTATTTCGCGGCGGCTCAGACGCTTTGCCGCTTCCGCCGAAAGTTTCAGCGCGATTTCTTCCATCAAATCGCCGAACAACAATAAAATTGCCGGACGAAAAGACGATTTGGTAAAATTTTCGAGAAAAATCCGGGCGCGTTCGATTTGCTCAAAACCATCCGAAGCCTGAATCAGACGCGCCAAACGCTCGTCATCGCCGCGCCGGAAGGCGCCGGCAACGGCTTCTTTTTGGACCCAACCCGCCGTATTCGGGACGGCGACCACGCGGTAAAAAGTCACGCCGTCACTTTCCTTCATCGCGGAAATCGTGACGACCCGGCCGCGCCGCATTCGCTGAATCGTTCCGGCAAAAAGACCCGGCGCGTTTCGCAGCACGGCGAGTCTTTCGTCAATTACAATTGCCGTGGCGGAATTGGCGTCCGATTTTTGAACTGCGACGGCATTTGGTTTCGACCTGGTTTTGACATTTCTTTTCTGCGCCGCAAGAGTGAAGTTCAGAAAAAAACAAAATAAAAGTAGGAATAGAGGTCTCTTCATACAATTTCTCCTTTTGGATTTCGGGATTTATAAAGCCCAAAGAATAAATGTAATAAATTTTGAGTATGAATTTTATTTTCTCAATTTTGCAATATTTATACGATTCTGCACGCCGGCGTGGTGAAAATGACAAATCGCAATCGCCAGAGCGTCCGAGGCATCGTGAGGTTCAGGTGCTATTTTTAATTTAAGGAGCAGCCGAACCATTTCCTGAACTTGATGTTTTTCGGCGTTTCCGTAGCCGACAACCGTTTGTTTGACCAGCCGCGGACTGTATTCGGCGATTTCAAGATGAGCCAGCTCACCTAAGATGAGCATCGCGCCGCGCACCTGTCCGAGCTTCATCGCGACATTGACATTGACGGCATAAAACGATTCTTCAATCGAAATAACGTCGGGTTGAAACTTTTCAATCACGGCACTGACACCCTGATAAACCTTTAAAAGCCGCTTGGAAAATTTCTCTTTCGGACTGGATTTTACCGTGCCGAAATCAACGAGCTGGTATTTCAATCCCTCGCCTTCGACGACGCCCCAACCGAGCGTTTCACTTCCGGGGTCAATGCCTAAAACTTTCATTTTATTCTATGGATTATTGATAATAAGTCAAGCACTTTTTTTACCATTATCAATCATTCCATTTCCGACTCGTCAATATCGAAGTTTGCGTAAACTTTCTGCACGTCGTCATTATCGTCAATCGCTTCGTAAAGTTTGAGCATTTTCTTGGCGTCGTCGCCGGTCAGTGCGATGTAATTTTGCGGAATCATTGAAATTTCGGCGGCTTGCGGTTCAATTCCCGCTGATTTTATCGCCTCGTGAACGGCATCAAAATTTTCGGGCGCGGTATAGATTTCAAAAATGTCGCCTTCTGTTTGCATATCGTCCGCGCCGGCATCCGTTACGATTTCAAAAAGTTCGTCTTCCGATTTTGCTTCCTTTTCAACGACAATGTAGCCTTTTTTGTCGAACATCCACGCGACCGAACCGGCTTCGCCCATATTTCCGCCGTTTTTCGAGAAAATATGGCGAATTTCGGCAACCGTTCGGTTTCGGTTGTCGGTCATCGTTTCAATCAAAACCGCCACGCCGCCGATGCCGTAACCTTCGTAAGTGATTTCCTCGTAATTCACGCCTTCGAGTTCGCCCGTGCCGCGTTTTATCGCGCGGTCAATCGTGTCGTTCGGCATATTCTGCGCCTTCGCGTCGGTGACGGCTTTTCGCAGACGCGCATTAGATTCAAGGTCGCCCGTGCCGCCGGTTCGCGCGGCGACCGTGACTTCCTTAATCAACTTGGTGAAAATCTTGCCGCGCTTCGCATCCGTCGCGCCTTTTTTATGTTTAATTGTGTGCCACTTGGAATGTCCAGACATTGATTATTCGTTCCTGTTTGTTAGTTTATTTATGATTTGCCGAAAAAGCAGAATATCACGCCGATTTTTATTCGCGCAAATCAAATCTTTTACATTCTTTTCATTCTGCCGTCACATTTTTTTCACTTGCCGCTGTTTTAATGAATCACTAAGACAAGGAGAATTTTTGTTATGCCGAAAGAAACGACGATTTTTATAATTTGCCTGCTCGCGCTGTTCGCCGACGCGCTTTTTCTCTGGCAAACTACGAGTTTTCGGTTCGGCGGAAATCTTCTGATTGACAACTTTTACGGCGGTGCGATGATCGCCGTTCAAATCGCCGTCGCGCTCGCGCTTTTATGGTTGAGCTATAATCTACTGAGAAAAATAATTGACCGAACGCTCGATTAACCGCCGATTAGATTTAATACGTCCGTTTGATTTACGCCGCTGACGCGAATTTGTTTTTGTCTGGAAGCGTGTCCGCTCAATATCTCGACCGCGCTTTTCGCCACACCTAATCTTTTCGCCAAAAGTTTTATTAACTCAGCATTCGCCGCGCCGTCAACAGGCGGCGCGTTTAACTTAATTTTCAACGCGCCGTTTATTTCACCGACAATCTCGCTGCGCGAAGACTTTGGCAGAACGCGCACGGCGAAAGTTATTGAGCCGTCTTTTTCAGTTAATTGAATCACTAGCCGACAAAAGCCCGCAGCACGATGGTTTGCAGAAAGCCGAGCAGAATTAAAACGATCATCGCCGAAATATCGAACATTCCGACGGTCGGAATCAGTTTTTGC
>JBDTZT010000556.1:0-3505 GCA_040005005.1 Actinomycetota bacterium | reverse complement strand
CCAACCGTCGTAACCCCACAGCGCACCGAGCATCGCCGCCCCGAATCCGCCGATAAAACTGTAACTCGTCGAACCGTATCGGACCGCATCCGCCACCTTTTCACATGCACCATTTGCTTCGGTCATTCCGAAATGTGAAAATGTGCCGCCCGTTACCCAAATAAATGCACCGATTCCGACAAACGCAATCAAAGCGATTTTTACAAACGTCAAAACGGTTGCGATGTGCCCGCTTAAAACAACCGAAGCGCAATTTATCGTCGTGAAAATGATAATCATCATAACCGCAACAATCTGCAATGAAGTTAGTTCATATACATATATAAAACTTGTTGGATCCATGTTAATTAATCCGGTCTTATCATAAAAAACCACCCGCAAAAGCATCTGTTTTAATTGTCCATTGAGAAAATCGTTCATCCCAATTGCAAAAACAACGGCGACCGAGGCTTGGGCACCGGTTTTTCCGACAAAAATCAGCATCCAGCCGTAAAGAAAACTCGAAACGCGTCCGTATGCATCGCGCAAAAAAACGTATTCGCCGCCGGCTTCGGGTTTCATCGCGGAAAGCTCGGCGTAGGTCAATGCCCCGGCCAGTGAAAGTAATCCGGCGGCTACCCAGGCGATTAAAACCCACGTCGGACTGCCGACATTGCAGGTCATCACCCGCGCTTTCAGAAAAACACCCGTGCCGATGACGTTGCCAATAATTATCGAAACTGCCGCCAACAGTCCGAGTCCCCGAACTAGTGTGATTGTTTGTTTTTGCATAATTTTTGTCGGAAGAGTTAAATCTGTTTAAAAATTTTTGTTGTAATTTATCCGTTATGTCAATTATAATTTTTGTAGGAGAAAATTCCACTTAGCAGCGAAAGCTGATTTCTCAGAAATCTCTAGATTTTCATCCAAATCGTTCATTCGTTTCAAGAGAAAAAATATGGTTTATTCAGTTGTTATGCTCGACGACAAAGAGCGTCAGAATCTGTCGCTTGAAGAAGTCAAAGAATTATTTTTTAAACGTCAAATCAACCAAAACTCACTTATTTACTCAAGAGAAAATCCGCAATGGCAAATGCTCAAACGGGCTTTTGATGTCGCTGCTTGGATTCCTTCTAATCCGCCGCCGGTTTCACCAAACAATTCTCAAAATACTTTCCAAACTCAGCCAAACAATCCTCCAAATGCGTTTCAGCCCCAGCAAAATCCATTTGAACAGCATAGTTCTGCCACTCCACCGGTTACGTTTAATCAATTTTCGCCGCAGCAAACTAACCCGCCAACTAATAACTACGCGCAAAATTCGTCAAACGGTTATTCACAAAATAATCAAACCGAAACTTATTATCAAGCCGAAACCAACCAAAGCCAATATAACTTTCAAAATAATCAAGCGAATTTTGCGCCGAGCAACTACAATAATCAGCCAAATACCTCCAATAATCAGTCGAATAATTACAAATATTCGTCGAATAACAATATTTTCGGCGACCGCAACGGTTTGCGGCCGGCGGCAATATTTTTGATTGTCAATGCTATTTTTAATGTTGTTTTGACGTTAATGAATTATTCGTTGGTATCCTCCGCACCAGCCCAATCAAGTAGTTATAACAGTGGGCGATTTACCGGATTCTTTGTTTCGTTGATTATTGATATTCTGCTAGCCGTCAAACTGTGGAAAAATGATGATGTTGAAAATGCGCGAAAATGGGTTTTAATCCGCACTTATTTAGGCTTTATAGTTTTCGGAATCATTGTTCCATTCGTTTCTTACGGAACTGACGGAAAATTTGCCGGCGCAATCAATTTTTTCGCATATTTTTTACTTTTTGTGAGCATTTTGCTGGTCCTTCACGGCAAACAAAATCCTTCGACAAGCCGCGTGATGGTTGGAATCGGAACTTTTGCGATGTTTTTTCTTTTCAATTTCGGAATTATTGCGCTTTCTTCTATCGTGATGATTGCACCGAATCTTTCAAAGCTCGAATTGACAGACAAACAACTTGATAAATACAGAGTCGAAGGAAAAGAGTTTCAGGATAAAACAAATGGCGCAAAAGTTGTCTTGCCCGAAGGTTGGTCAATGCTTTCGCTCGATAATCCGCTGATTCACACGCCCGAAGCACGAATGATTGCCATTGATAAAACAGGAAACAGTCTGACAATGCTCGAAGTTGTTCCGGTTCCGGGCAATTTGGATATGAAACAGGCAAATTCCACTTATGTTCTCGATAAATTGACCGAAGGTGTCGTCGCGCATCTCAAAGAAGGCGACAAAGATGATTTTTCCGGTAAAGGTTCGTTTAGAGAAATCACCCGGATTAATATTTACATCGGAAAACATCCCGCCAAACTCCTTGTTTTTGAAAAAACCGCCGGCGGCATCCCGGCGAAAGGGCATTTGATAATTACCTTCGACGAACTGACGTTTTATATTCTGCATTCGTGGTGTCCGGTCAAAGATTACGACAAAAAACAGGAAGATTTTACATTTTTCGAGAAAAACTTCTCGGTTCCCGACAAAATAAATTCGCCGTTTACACAATCAGCCGAAATCGAAAAGAATAAAACTAGTCCGAAAAAGAATTTCTAAGCAATTTTTGCCCAAGAAATAAACGAAAGATACGAAAAAAAGAAATATTTTGAAATTGTTTTAATTTTTTGTGTCGTTCGTGTATCTCATTGGACAAATTATTTTACACTTTGGATTTGTAGACTTCGGCTGTGATAACATTTTCGCTTTGTGACAATCGCGAAAAAACCACTTAAAACCTTGATTTCCGCCGACGAACTTGTCGAAAAACTGCTTGTTTTGTCGGAAACGCAGAAGATTTGTCTGCTCGAAAGCTGCGGAGTTTCGCATCTCAAATCTCATTTTCTGATTTGCGGTATAAATCCGCTCGAAACTTTTGAGATAACGGACGAAAATCACGAAAAAACTCTCAGGTTTCTCGACGAAAAACTGGAAAGCGATAAAACTTTTGCGATTTTTACGATTTCATATGACTTCGGTTTGAAATTAGAGCGGATAATACCGCGCAAAAAAGAATTTTCGCACGATGAACCTGATGTTTTTCTCGCAATTTTCGATTGTTTAATTGTTCACGACTACAACGCAAAAGAAACATTTCTAATCGGTAACAAAAATCGCTTTGAAAAACTTGAAAATCTCTTAATTGCGACTAAAAATTTGCAATTTTCCGCCCGAATTGAAAAAACAAAAGTAATTTCAAACTTCACAAAACCCGAATATCTTGAAAAAATCGAACAAATAAAAGATTTTATCAGGCAAGGTGACACCTATCAGACAAATTTAACCCAGCAAATCCGCGCTCATTTGCCCGAAAATCTCACGCCTCAACGGATTTTCCATAATTTAAGAAAAAACAATCCCGCGCCGTTCGCATCATTCATCCAAAGACACGATACAACCATAATTTCCGCGTCGCCCGAACGTTTTTTTAGAGTCGAGAATCGAGAGTCGGGAGTCGAGAGTTTTTGTTCTTTT
>JBDTZT010000555.1:0-3506 GCA_040005005.1 Actinomycetota bacterium | reverse complement strand
TGGAAATATCCGCCGTAAAGCCCGAGTTTGTAGCCGCCCAAACCTGTTTTCGGGTCTTGACTCGCAAGAATCTGGTTGTAAAGTGCGCGTTCGTAATAATCGAAAAGCGTCGCTTGCGGATTCCATTCAAAAAGATGCCGCGTCAGCTTGAGCATATTGTAAGTGTTGCAAGTTTCGGTCATCGAACCGGACATTCTTTTAGCTAATTCGTCGCGTTTCCCGAATCGCTCGCGGTCGCTGTTTCCGCCGTTGACATATGTGTAATGATTAACGACCTCATCCCAAAAATTTTCGGCGATTTTTTCGTCTTTCGGATCACCGCTGATTTCAAAAAGTCGCGCCGCACCGAGGATTTTCGGAACTTGTGTATTAGCGTGTAATCCTTGTAAAATGCTGACTTGTCCGGCGGCAAGCGGATCAAGCACGGCTTTGTGATAAAATCTTTCGGATAATTTGAGATATTTTTTGTCGCCTGTTCTTTCTGCTAAATCAACTAAGGCTTCGAGCATTCCGCCATGTTCGACCGAAAGAATCTTTTGAATTTGTTCGTCCGAAAGATTTTGCGTTGACCGATCAGCCCAATCCGCCAGTTTCGTGACAATTTTCAGAGCTTTTTTATTGCCGGTAAACTCATTTGCGCTAAGCAAACCTTCAAAAAGTTTGTGCATCGTGTACCACGGAACCCAACCTTCGTCGAAATTATGCGGTCCCGTGACGACGATATTTCCCTGCGCCAATTTATTGAAAATTCGCTTGCCGTCGGGAATTCCCGAAACGTAGCCGTCCGCATCACGCTTTTGGCATTTTTCCAATTCGTCAACGATATAATTGGCGCGCTCCAAAAAGCGTTTATCGCCCGTCGAAGCATAATGCATCGAAATTGCCGACAGATAATGTCCGAGCGTGTGTCCGGCAATCTCACGCGATTCCCAACCGCCGTAAATTTTATCTTTCGGCTCTAAACCGGCATTTTTAAGAAAATTATGCAAAAGCCGGTCGGGTTTGATTTTCAGCAAAACGTCCGCGTCGAGCAGCATGGCGCGTTTAAACGGACTTTCGAGCAGTTGGACTTGATTCAAACGAAACGCAGCGGCTTTCGGCTTGATCGCATTTTGACTAAATTGCGCCGAAATCGTCGAAAAACTCAGCGCCAGAATTATCAGCAAACTTTCTATTTGAATCAATTTTTTCATAACGCATTAAAATTCCGTTTTCGCCGCGACGGTTTCGATTTTTCGGTCAGCCAGATTTCGGCTTTGAAACAAGCTGAAATTCGACACATTTTTTAAATTAAACATTTTCGCGCCGTTTGAAAGCTCGGCATTGGTGCGGAAAAATTCGACGTTTTTTACATCGTCCAATAAAAAAGCCGGACGCGCATCTTCTTTTTCAAACGAAACCTCGACCGATTCAAACGTGATTCCTTTCGCGTGGCGAATATAGAAACCATACGCCGGAAGCACGCCGAACATACTCGGTTCGGGATAATTTTTCTCGTTTTCGGGCGGTTCGCGCGATGCGTCTTCCGTTGTGCCGCCGCCTTTGTAATGAATCCGAATATTGCTCAAACGCACATCTTCAATCGGACTTTCCGCCAGTCCCGCAATGATCGAAGCATATTCCGAATGCGCGTCGGAAACGACAACGTTGCTGATATTTAGGCGTCTGATTTTGGCAAGCGCCGTGCCTTCGGGCGCACGCTGGCGTTTGCCGAGCCGGATAAAAATCGGCGCGGTCAGAATGTCGCGCATCGTGATATTGGTGATCGAAACGTCTTCGATATACCCGCCGTCAACCGTTTCAATGGCAAGCCCGCGGCAATGCACGAAATTGATGTTTGAAATCGTGATGTTCTTAAATCCGCCGTTCGATTCCGTGCCGAATTTAAGTCGTCCCGTCGGGCGGTCTTTGTCGGGCGCAAATTCCTGCGTTGTCTTTAAACTGCCGTCGAGCAATGTTCCCAAATCAAAGCCGGAAACCTGGCTGTTCGTAATTGTCACGTTTTCGGTCGCGCGATTAAAACCGAGCGCGTAACTGCTTTTTAGAACGATCGCGTCATCATTCGGCGTGTTGACGTAAGAATTTGAAATCCGCACATTTCGGCATGCGTCAATATCAAAACCGTCGCGGTTTGTGTCAACGCGCAGATTATCAATCGTCAAATTATCAACGCCCGTCGCCAGCAGCGCAAAATGTCCGCCCTCGAAAATCGTAAAATCTTTGAGCGTAATATTTTTGCTGAGTTTCAGAGCAATTGCTTTCGTTCCCAAACCTTCCATTTCCTTGAGCGGCGCAGTTTCGCCGAGCGGCGCGATCGCGGTTTTGCTGCCGCCGCCCATACTCGTCGGAGTTTCGCCTTCGGTGCGCGGCCTTTGCGGTCCCGGACTGCGGCGCGTCAGACCTTTGCCGTCAATTTTTCCCTGCCCGAGAATCGCCACATTTTCGACACCGATTCCCCAGATCAGCGAGTTTTTCCAGTGGGAATGCCCGAAATCCTGATACTTATCAAATTCATTCGGTTCAAAACTGTCGTATTTTCCTTTGTCAGTTGCCGGATCAGCGGCGAGAATCGTCGCGCCGTTGTCGAGATAAAGCGTGATATTGCTTTTCAAGCGAATCGAAAACGAAAGAAACGTTCCCGCCGGAAAGAAAACCGTGCCGCCGCCGCCCGCCGAAGCCGCCGCGATCGCCTTGTTGATCGCGTCGGTGGCGAGCGTTTTGCCGTCGCCTTTGGCA
This sequence comes from Actinomycetota bacterium, assembly GCA_040005005.1. Lineage (GTDB taxonomy): Bacteria > Acidobacteriota > Blastocatellia > Pyrinomonadales > Pyrinomonadaceae > JAFDVJ01. The sequence goes on along the minus strand of JBDTZT010000555.1, from coordinate 770 downwards.
CCATATTTCTTGATATTGTAGAAAATATTTGCATTGGAAAACGTATTTGTTGGCTTAGTTTTGTTCTGTCCAAATGCGGATATTGGTTGTTGAATCAGCAAAAAAATAGAAAACAACCACGAAAACGCGACAATTTTTTGAACTGTTTTATTCATTACTTTAAATTTTTACCTGCTTGGCGCAACCCGGTATAAAACTGCGCCGTGTGAATTTACTTTCGCGGCAATATCATTCTGAAAAACACCTAAATCTTTTCCTTGCCATAAATCGCGGACTTTGCAATTTGCCGTTGGCAATCCTGTTTCACGGCAACCGACTTTGATTTCTTCAACCGTGCTGTCGTTTAAATTAAACAGTGCGACATATTTATCTTTCGATTTTGGAACGTCGGCAATCCAACCAACTTGATTTCCGCGATTGAATAATTCACGGTTGTTCGTGCTGTTTTGATTGATTGACAAGACTTCTTTACCGGTGATTAAAGATAAAGTCCAGGCGTCGTTGCTCGGCAAATCGCCGCCGAACATCAGCGGCGAACGGAAAATTGACCAAAGCGTCATCAGCGTAATTTGCTCGTCTTTGGTAAATCTCGTTTGGCGGTCTTTGCCGCGTTCGGCACGAATCCCAATGCGTCCGAGCGGCAGCATATCGGCATCGGCCCAACCATTTGCGCCCGTGTTTTTTTGCCAGTTCCGCGCGTATTCAAATTGCTTTTTGATGTCTTGCCAGCGGTCCCAAAAATCGTCGGAAATGCGCCACAGATTTGAATA
>JBDTZT010000042.1:0-11837 GCA_040005005.1 Actinomycetota bacterium | reverse complement strand
GAACTCGCGCTCGACCGACTTCGCGGCGCATTCAAACGGGCAACGGAAAAATTCGGCGTTCCCGAACTTTCCGACGAAAAGATTGCCGAAACGCTCGAAACTTTAGGCGCAAAAGTCGTCAGAGTTCAGAGTTTCGTCGCCAAACATCCTTTTCGCGTGACAGTTTCGTTTGAAACGGCGGAACGCGCAAGGCAATTTTACAGCGAAACTATATCTCAGGAAAAATTGGCTTGAACAAGGAGAAAAGCTATGAAATTTACAAAGACTTTTATCACTATCTTTTTATTTACTTTTTTAATTGGCTATGTTTCGGTTTTACCGACAAAGAAAGAAGAAAATATTTCATTTGAAACGGCAACGAAACTTATAAAAAATTTGCCGACACCACTGATTGAGCAGAAAACCGAACAACAAATTAATCAGGAACTTATTGATTGGCAAAAAGAGGATGAATCTAAATTAAAGATAAAACTCTTAGAAACAGGCGAGGGATTTCACGGTGACCAAGTTAGTGCAAAATCAGGTGAAATTTGGCTTGGACTTTTTAAGGAAAATAATAAATATTTTTTGCGTTCGACAAAAATAAAAGTTCGCCGCAGTAATGATGCTGTTGTTGATGAACCTGGAGAAAAAACGGGAAAAGATGTGATTGTAAATGGTCAGAATCAGCCCATTTTTTTATTAAAAAATGCAGACATTTTGAAAGAAGGTGAAATTAAAACGCTTTTTTACAATCCGTCAGACGAAAATTTAACAAATCTCGAAAACGGTTTCGTTGCTAATTATCAAGTTAATAATAATAAATACACGCTACGCGTGGAAGGCGGAGCAAATTCATCAAAACTTATTTTAGAAACTGAGAATACAAAACAAATATTGTATTCGGTTGACAAAATGGGAGATGCAACTTGGAGTTTGACTTGGGTTGGCGATTTGGATGGTGATGGAAAACTTGATTTGTATGCTGATTTAACAGATTTTTATAATTTTTCAGAGAAAAGACTTTTTCTTTCTTCGCAAGCCGATAAAGGCAAACTCATAAAACAAGTAGCAAACTTTTGGACAAACGGTTGTTAATGGAAAAAAACACGGAAAAGCACGCCGAATTGTGGCAATACGTCGAAAACAAGCGTCCGCAGATTGAGAAATCTTTGCGCGAACATCTTCCGCTCGCGCCGCCGAAAATCGAAACGCAGTTTAACGAAGCGGTTGAATACGCGCTGTTTTCGGGCGGAAAGCGGTTGCGCCCCGTACTGACCTTGCTCGGCGCGGAACTTTTTGGCGGCAAACCTGAAATAATGATGCCGGCGGCGATCGCAGGTGAATTTATTCATACGAGTTCGCTGATTTTCGACGATTTGCCGTGTATGGACAATGCTTCCGAAAGGCGCGGAAAAACTTCTCTGCACGAAAAATTCGGCGAAGGTCTGGCGATTCTGGTCGCTTTAGGTTTTCTTAATTCTTCTTACGGATTGGTTTTTGTCAATCACATTGCTTTACCCGAACGGGCGATGCTCGCTCACGCCGAAATCGTCGAATGTATCGGCGCGGCGGGAATGCTCGGCGGACAATCGGTTGATCTGGCGTTGGCAAAAGGCGCGGGCGATGGTTCAAATTATGATAATGAATCGGTCAGAAACCTGAAAACTTCCGCGCTGATGCGTCTTTCTTTGCGCGTCGGGGCAATTTTGGCGGGCGCGAGTCATCTCGATTTGGTCACGCTTTCACGTTTTGCCGAACTTCTCGGGGACGCTTATCAATTGAGCGACGATTTGATTGATCTGGAAGAAGACGGAACGATTTTCGGCGATGAGCAAAAAACATTTGCGATTACGCAAGGAAAACAATTGGCAAGTTTGCAACTGCAAAAAATCGTCGAAGAAGCAAAGCGAATTTTGGTCGAAAATTTCCCGCCATCCGAAGCGCGGGGTTGTTTGATTCAACTCACCGATTATTTGGCGGAAAGAAAGGCTTAAGGTAAAAGTTTTAATGTCTGACGAGAACGAAAAAGCCTACGAATATTGCGAAAGCGTCACGAAACTTCACGCCAAAAGTTTTTATTTTGCGGCGAAATTTTTGCCGCAACCGAAAAGACGCGCCGTTTATCCGATTTATGCTTTTTGCCGTCACGTTGACGATGAAATTGACGAAACCGGCGAACACAACGAAGCGACTGCGATTTTGGCAGTTGAAAGATGGAAACAAAAACTTGAAGAAGTTTTTGAAAGCAAAAGACTAAAGGCTAAAGACCAAATTGAAGCCGAAAACCAAAAAACCAAAAATCAAGAACTTGTTTTTATTGCGTGGCAGGATTTGCTGAAAACTTACAATATTCCGCGTAAATTACCGCTTGATTTGATTCAGGGCGTATTGATGGATACGCGGATTAAACGCTACGAAACTTTTGCCGAACTTTATGTTTATTGTTACCGCGTGGCTTCGACGGTTGGTTTGATGTCGTCTGAAATCTTGGGTTATTCCAACCAAATTGCGCTCGAAAAGGCGGAAGCGATGGGCATCGGAATGCAGCTCACGAACATTTTGCGCGATGTCAAAGAAGACGCGGCGATTGGTCGGATTTATCTGCCGCAGGAAGATTTGCGTGCGTTTAAAGTTTCGGAAGAACAGATTTTTGCGAATGAGTTTGACGCGAATTTTGCTGAAATGATGAAATTTCAGGTTGAAAGAGCGCGGGAATATTACCGAAAAGGCGAAGAGGGAATCGCGTTTTTGGAAAAAGATTCGCGGTTTACGGTTTTGCTGGCATCGCGGATTTACTCAAAAATCTTGGACGAAATCGAAAAACAGAATTACGACGTTTTTGCCAAACGTGCCCACACGACCAATCGCCAAAAGATTTTATCAATTCCAAAAATTTGGCTGAAAGCGAAAAAAATTAAATAAGTGCGGGAATAAAACCCTGATCAATCTGGCATTATTCAGTTGATTCTAATTTTTTCTCAAACAGGAGATTTCTATGACAAAAAAGAGTTTTTTAATTGGGATTTGCTTGCTTGCGTTGGCGTTTAATGCGTTTTCGCAAGAGACGATGATGGCAAAAAAAGATGCGATGATAATCCGGGACGTAACGGCCGAAGAAGTCGCAAAAACGGCTTTAACTATTGGAGCAGCAATGCCTTCGTTTAATTTGAAAGATGCCAAAGGAAATTCGGTTTCGAGTGCTGATTTGTTGAAACAAGGCAATCTCGTGGTGGTTTTTTATCGCGGCGCGTGGTGTCCGTTTTGCAATCTTTATTTGCGAAATTTGCAGAAAAATTTGATGCAAATCAAAGAAAACGGCGGAAATCTGGTGGCGATTTCGGTCGAAAATGCCGACACTTCGATGAGTGTCGCGCAGAAAAATAATGTTGAATTTACGGTTTTGAGCGACCCGCACCTTGAATTGGCGAGGCAATTCGGTATTGTTTATCAACTTTCGGCTGAAACAAACGAAAAATATAAAGGTTACGGCATTGATTTGGTCAAACAAAACGGCACGGAAAAACCCGATTTGCCGCTTTCGGCGACTTACATCGTCAATCAAAAAGGCGAAATCGTCTATTCATTTCTTGAACCCGACTATCAAAAACGCGCCGAGCCGTCGGTAATCATTGAAACCTTGAAGAAAATGAAAGGCGATTCGATGAAGATGGATAAAATAGATAAAATGGATAAGATGGACGATAAAATGGATAAGAAAAAAGACGATAAAATTGATAAAATGAAGAAGCCCAACTAATTTTTTTGTTTTACGTCTGAAAATAAAAGCGGATCAGTCCGCTTTTTTATTTTTGTGGTAATCTATCAAAAAATAACGGAGAATCGCCAATGAAAAAAATAGTTTCGGTTTTGTTGATTTCAATCTTATTGATGCTGTCGGTTTCGGTTTTTGCTCAAAAGGGAAGCTATGCCGACTTGAAACAGCGTCAATCGCCCCAAAACCCGCGGCTCGGTTTTGTCATTCACGGCGGCGCAGGCGTGATCTCAAAAGGTTCGCTGACGCCTGAAAAGGAAGCCGAATATCGTAAAAAGCTCGAAGAAGCGGTGCTGGCGGGTTATAAATCTTTGCAAGACGGCAAAACTTCGCTTGATGCGGTGGAAATCGCCATTAGAATTTTGGAAGACTCGCCGCTTTTCAACGCCGGAAAAGGCGCGGTTTTTACGGCTGACGGCAAAAACGAACTCGATGCCTCGATTATGGACGGTAAAACTCTCGCGGCGGGCGCGGTTGCCGGACTTCATCACGTCAAAAATCCGATCACGCTGGCGCGCGCCGTGATGGAAAAATCGCCGCACGTCATGATGATCGGCGACGGCGCGGAAAAATTTGCGAAGGAAATGAACATCGAACTGGTTGACGAAAAATATTTCTTCACGCAAGAGCGCTGGGACGCGCTTCAGCAAGTTATCAAGGAAGAAAAAGAGAAGGAAAAGCAGAAAAAAGATAAACTTAAAAGCCAGAATACTGAACAAAAGCCGATGACGCGCGAAGATTATTACGCGGAAATGACCGCCGCGCAGAAACTTGCGGTCAATAAATTCGGCACTGTCGGCGCGGCGGCACTAGATAAAGACGGCAATCTCGCCTCGGGAACTTCGACCGGCGGAATGACTTACAAAAAATACGGGCGCGTCGGCGATGCGCCGATCATCGGCGCGGGAACATATGCAAACAACAATACTTGCGCGATTTCGGCGACGGGCTGGGGCGAATATTTTATCCGGCTCGGCGTCGCGCGGGATATTTCGGCGATGATGGAATACCGCGCCTTGCCCGTTCAGCAAGCCCTTGACGCCGAGATGAAAAAGGTCGGAAATTTAGGCGGCGATGGCGGCGTGATTGCGATTGATAAATTCGGGAATATCGGAATTTCGTTCAATTCCGAGGGAATGTATCGTGCTTACATAAATTCGGACGGCAAACCCGTCGTTGAAATTTACAAGGATTAAGTTATGCCGTTTATATTAATTATTCCGATTGTTGTGATAGTTTTTTTGCTTTCAGGTTTGCGGGTCGCGCAGGAATATGAACGCGCGATCGTTTTTCGTCTCGGGCGTTTTATCGGTATCAAAGGGCCCGGACTTTATTATTTAGTTCCGATTTTTGACAGCCAGCAAAAGGTTGATAACCGTACAAAAACCGTTGATCTGGAACAACAGGAAACTATTACCAAAGACAGCGTGACAATCAAGGTCAACGCGGTTCTTTGGTTTCGGATCATTGATCCTTCCAAGGCGATTTTGGAAGTTGCCAATTACAATCAAGCCGTTTATCAATTTTCCGTAACCGCTTTGAGAAACATCATCGGACAGCATCTGCTTGACGAAGTTTTGAAAGGGCGTGAACAAATCAACCGCACCTTACAGGAGATCGTTGATTCGGCAACCCAGCCGTGGGGCATCAAAATCGAAATGGTCGAGATGAAGGATGTTGAAATTCCCGAATCAATGCAGCGGGCAATGGCGCGTGAAGCCGAAGCCATCCGCGAGAAAAGAGCGCGAATCATCAAAGCTGAAGCCGAACTTGAAGCTTCAATCAAGTTGACGCAGGGCGCCAAACAGATGGAGGAAAGCCCGATTGCGCTCGAACTTCGCCGGATGCAAATGCTTTCCGAAATCGGTATTGACAACAACACGACGACGGTCATTCTGATTCCGTCGGAGTTTTCAAACGCCGCGAAGGCTTTTGCGGATTTAATGGCAAAGAAGGAAAAGGCTGATAAAGAATAACTAAAAAGGCATCGAAGAAATTAAACTTCGATGCCTTTCAGTTTTTTTAGAATCCCTTGATCAAATCGAATCGTTTCCGGCTTTTGAACCTTCATCCATTTCAAACCGGTCACGGTCGCGTTTTTCCATCTTTTCGACAAAATCGAGCGGTTCGTTATCTTCAAAATCAATACCCATCGCGTGGGCATTTTCTTCAACATCTGATTGATCGGGCGTTGGATTATGACCGCCAAATGATTCAGAGCCGCTTGAATTAACTTCTTCCCAGTCGGCATCAACATCGCCGCCCGAATCTGCCGGACTCGACGAGTGATGTTCCATCAGACGTTCCGCCAATTCGTTTGGAGCTTGCGGCGAGTGTGCGATTTCTTCATCCATAAACTCTTTGATTTCTTCGTCAGCCGGCTCTTCGTTCTCGTAAAATTCCAAATCTTTCCCTGAAATCATATCTTTACCCCCTTGATTTTCCATAAAAACCCTCTCTTGATGTTATCAATAAGGATAGCACATCAAAGACCCTGAAGGAAAAAATCGGTTAGATAAAAACAACGGTTTGTGACGACGGAATATCGAAGCGTTTACGACATCGCATATTTTTGCACATCAGCATATCGTCAATCCGGACCATATAATCACGTGATTTCTGATACTGCGCGTGGTCTTGCTGATTTAAATGGCGCGGGGCATTCTTCTTTTTTGTCCGCGTCATCCAACGCACATCATATTCGTTTCGTTCGCGGCATTGAGGACACGAGAAACTCGCTTTTTTTACTTCAGTTTTTTCGTCAAAAATATCTTTTTCTTGCATTTTTATTATTATGTCAGTGATTTGAAATTTTAGACCTTCATCAGAAAACATTTTTCAATCTTAACTTAAAAATGGGCTATTCGGCTAATTTTCTGAGATATTGAAAGGAATAAATCCCCGTATTGTGTCCGTCGGAAAAGTGAAAATTGAGCGCATAACGCCCGACCACTGAAACGGAAGAAACAAATAAATCGTCGGCAACACTTTCGGTGCGGAGAATTTTTTCGCCCGTCCATTCATTGACGCAACTTGCACACGGACAATTTCGCCGCAATTGCGGCGCATTATAATTCGTTTCCGCGTCATCCGACCATTTTATCGAGAGTTCGCGGTCACTTTCTTCGATGATTTGCGTTGGTTCTATCATTTTTAAGCTAAAGCTCAGAGTCCAGAGTCCAAAGTCCAAAAAGTCAATTTGACTCAAGACTCTGGACTCTGGACTCCAGACTAATTTCTATATCTTCCGCCGTAATCTCGTAATGTGAGGCGTGATAAACCGCTTTGCCGTTTTTTAAAACAATTGCCTGCGGTGATTCGTGGCGAATTCCGGTTTTTTGCGCGATTTCGTTTGAAATCTCACGCGACTTTTGCATAATCACCAGATTTACATCCGCTTCAACATCGGAAACCTCATTATAAACACTCGTGCTGATCGGACAAGTTAGGCTGTGTTTGAACAAAACGACGGATTCGTGATTCGATTTATCAATAAGTTCTGCAAGCTGTTTGCTTGATTTGAGTTCAATAAAATTTGCCATTATAAATCTAAATTCCTTGATAATAAACTGGTGACGGCGGCTGATTAGAAGTTTGTTGCGAAGGGAAAACGCGGCGATACGACACCAAAACTCCGGCGAACATTATCGGTAAAACCAGATAAACGCCAACAATCGGAATAAACGCGGCGATTAAACCCATCACAAACTCGACCAGTATAACTCCAACCACACCCGAAAGGTTTGCCCAAACTGCTTTCACGCTTAGCTTAAATGCTTCGATGCCGTTCAGATTACGGTCAACTACCAACGGATAGGCAAACATTATGAGGGCGTGAAGACTGCTCGTAATAAGTGCAATCACCACGGCTTCGATAAATAGTGTGGCAAACATTCCGTAAATAACCGCTTCGTTGAAAGTTCCGTTTGAATTAACGGCGGTGAGAATAAACGCGGCGACCGAACCGTAAATAACAAAAACCGAGATCAAAGTCGGAATGACGACCACTAAACTAATAATCAAGCCCGGCACAAAATAATTAAAGCCTTTGAAAAGGTCGGCGAATTCAAACGGCTGACCGTTCATCTTTCTCAGCAAAACATAATAGATGCCGCAAAACATCGCCCCGATACCGATGCCAAAAGGAATAAACGAGCCAATCAGCATACCAACAGTGGTAATTCCCAAAATTAACCAATACTGGTCTTTGATAAGTTCCCAACCTTCCTTCATACAGTCAATCGGTCGGACAACACCTGTTTGAAATTCAGCCATAAAAACTCTCCAAAAAAAAGAATAACTGACGAAACATTTCGTCAGTTATCCATCATAGCATTTGTTCGGTTTTAGCGATAAATCTTTTCGAGATAATCTTTGACCATCCGATCGCTCGAAAATTGCGGGGTGAGCGTTGCCAGCGTGTCCTTCATTCGCCGAATCCATTCGGTCGGCAAACCGTTTTCGTCTTTGGCGTAAAAAGCCGGGACGATTTCATTTTCCAAAATCCGGTAGAGCGATTCGGCATCTTCGGCGTCAATTAAATTTTGGTCGTCGCCGACGTTAAGTTCGCCGATCGAAAAACCGTTCGTGCCGTTGTAGCCTTCGATCCACCAACCGTCGAGAATCGAAAAATTCAAACCGCCGTTCATTGCCGATTTTTGTCCGCTGGTGCCGGAGGCTTCGAGCGGACGGCGCGGAACATTCATCCAAACATCAACGCCTTGCACCAGATAACGCGCTACTTCCTGATCGTAATCTTCGATAAAAACAGCCCGATTCTGCCAGTTTGAATCATGATTGATGCTCATTAAGTTTTGCAGAAACTGTTTGCCGACGCGATCTTGCGGATGCGCTTTGCCCGCGAAAACGAATTGCACCGGACGATCTGCATCGTCAACCATTTTCAAAAGTCTATCCAAATCCGACATCAAAAGATTCCAACGCTTATAAGCCGCGACGCGCCGCGCAAAACCGATGGTCAAAACATTCGCGTCAAAAAACTTGCGCGTGTCTTCACGTTCGTTGATCGTGTCGTGCGAACCCGTTTCTTTCGATAAAGTTTTATTTCGGATAAATGCCACTAAAAGCTGTTTCAAAAGCCGGTGTGCATTCCAGATTTCCACGTCGGGAATTTTTGCAATTGCTTCGCGCCACGCCGCTTCATCGCGCAAAATTTCCGCCCAATGGGCGCCGATATGTTTTTCGTAGATATTTTTCAGCAAAGGCGCAATCCACGTCGGGCCGTGAACGCCGTTGGTGATATGCGTAATCGGTACGTCTTTGCTTTCCGTGCCTTCGGGAAACATCTTGAGCCATAAATCACGCGAAACTTCACCGTGTTTTTCGCTCACGCCGTTTGCCGAACGCGTCATTCTGAGGGCGAGCGGTGTCATTCCGAACGATTCCGTTTCGTCGTCGGGATTGGTGCGTCCGAGCGCGAAAAATTCTTCCGGCGTGATTTTCAAGGACGCGACAAAATCGGAACTGAAACACGCCCCGAGTTTTTCCGTCGAAAACACATCGTTGCCTGCTTCGACCGGCGTGTGCGTCGTGAAAACGCATTGTTCGCGGACCGCCGAAATTGCTTCATTAAAATCCGCCGATTCGTTTTCTTGTAAAAATTCGCGGGCGAGTTCGAGCGTTAAAAACGCCGAATGTCCTTCGTTAAGATGAAAAACCGATGGCTGATACTTTAATTTTCGCAAAAACCTGACGCCGCCGATTCCTAAAACCTTTTCCTGAACAATTCGCGTTTCCGTGTCGCCGCCGTAAAGATGTCCCGTGATTAAGTGGTCAACGTCGCTGTTTTGCGATAAATTTGTATCTAAAAGATAAAGTTTGATGCGTCCGATTTGCGCAAGCCAACCTTGCGCGAAAACCTCGCGTCCGCGGATGTGAACTGACACCAAAATTCGTTCGCCGTTTTCATCCAAAACGGGCTTTAAGGCGAGTTCCGAATCAAAAACGTCCAGATAGCGTTCTTCCTGCCAACCGTCGTGCGCGATTTTTTGGCGAAAATAACCGTAACGATACAAAAGTCCGACGGCAACCAGCGGAATATTCAAATCGCTCGCCGATTTCAGATGATCGCCCGCCAAAATTCCGAGTCCGCCCGAGTAATTCGGCAGTGAATTATGCACACCGTATTCGGCGCAAAAATACGCGACCGGATTTTCTTTGGTGACGCGACCTGAATTTTTCGGCTCGCAGCTTAAATAATTTTCAAGATTATCGGAAAACCGCTTAACCTTTTCAACGTAATCGAGATCGGTTGATTTTTGCCACAGGCGAAGCTGTTTGATTTTTTTTAGTAAAAGCCGTGGATTTTGCTCACATTTTTCCCAGAGCGACGGTTCGAGTTCGCGGAAAATTTCCGCACCCGGCGTTTCCCACGACCAATAATAATTCCAAGCGATTGTTTCTAAAGACTTTAGGTTTTCGGGAAGTTCGCGTTTGTAGAAAAAATCGGTTTTTAAACTTTGTTCGGTTTGTGAACTAACTGCTGATTGCATCCTTTCTAAGGTTTCTGATGAAAACTCCTTCATAGCGATAAAATTTATTTGGTTAATAGAGTAAAGATTTAAAGAACTATAAACTATCAAGCGTCAAACGGCAAACTTTATTTGAAAATTTGATGTTTCAGGAACATTTTTGCGTCAGATTCGGAAAAGAAAACGAGCCGAACCTCGCTTAATTTATCGTCCGTCACGAGAAATTCATTAATCATCTGCGACGAAATTCGCGCCGCTTGGTGTTTCGGAAAATGAAACGCACCGGTTGAAATCGAAGGAAAAGCGATAGTTTCCAAATCATTTTCAACTGCCAAAACGAGCGAGTTTTTATAAGAATCGCGCAAGAGTTCGGCGTCGCGTCCTTGATTTATTCCGTAAACGGGACCGACGGTGTGAATTACAAAACGCGCTTTCAGGTTCCCGCCCGCCGTGATGACGGCTTTTCCCGCCGGTAAACCTATCGGATATTGGGTTTGGCGGATTTTGTAACATTCATCATAAATTGCGCGTCCGCCTTTCGCGTGGATCGCGCCGTCAACGCCGCCGCCGCCAAGCAAAGTCGAATTTGCCGCGTTGACAATGGCGTCCGTTGCCTGTTCCGTAATATCGCCGACAGTGACGACAACTCTTGCATTGAGAAATTTTTCTTCCATCAAGAGTATTTTTACAACATCTCGGATGATTTTTCCAATTTTTAACAAACTTTAATCTGTGAAATCGGTGTAATCTGTTGTCCTCTTCTTGTCTGCTTTATCATTTTTCCGTAAGATTTTATTTCGGATTTTTTTACAGAGGAACAAATATACAAAATGATAATACCCGTAAAATGGTCGGACGAAGGCGTTCTGATGCTTGACCAGCGACTGCTTCCGACGGAAGAAACGTGGCTGACCTTGAAAACTTACACGGATGTCGCGAAAGGCATTAAGGATATGGTCGTGCGCGGTGCGCCGGCGATCGGCGTTTCGGCGGCTTACGGTATCGCGCTCGGCGCAAAGAATTTCGTCGGTATGAATATGACCGATTTTGAGGACGAAATTGATTATATGAGCGAAGTTTTGGCGAAAACGCGTCCGACCGCCGTAAATCTTTTCTGGGCGATTGACCGGATGAAACGCACGTTTCTGAACGCGAAATCGGCAGGGAAATCGGTCAGCGAAATCAAACAAGTTTTGCTTGAAGACGCGAAAGCGATTCACGAAGAAGACATCGAAAGTCAAAGATTGATCGCGCAATTCGGCGGCGAACTGATCGAGAACGATTCGGTTGTGCTGACGCATTGCAACGCGGGCGCACTCGCCACCGGCGGCGTTTGGGGGACTGCACTCGGCGTCATTCGGGGCGCGATTGCCCAGGGCAAAAAAGTTTCGGTGATTGCCGATGAAACGCGCCCTTATCTGCAAGGCGCACGTTTGACGGCTTGGGAACTCGATCAGGACGACATTCCAGTGACCTTGATCACGGACAATATGAGCGGACATATTATGAAAAAAGGCGGCGTTCAGGCGGTTGTCGTGGGTTCTGACAGAATCGCGGCAAACGGCGATGTCGCCAACAAAATCGGCACCTAT
>JBDTZT010000554.1:0-3508 GCA_040005005.1 Actinomycetota bacterium | reverse complement strand
AACTCGTCGTTGAGCATTTTGAACGGCAGAGAAAATTGGCAAAGAAATAAGTTTTCATCCCAAACATTTCTGTTGTAAAATCGCTCTATAATGTTTCCACGCTACGAACTCAAAGCAGACAAAAGTTTGATGGTGTTCGAGTTCACAAGCATCGGTAAAAAAGGCGAAATTGCCAAGATTGTGCAATATTCCGAAACCAATTTGCAAGATTTTTACAATCTTGGTTTCGGTGATAAAGACTCCGAAACAGGTGAGATTGACAACAAAGTTATTTCAGACAACGGCGACAGTCAAAAGGTTCTCGCCACGGTTGCCGCGACCGTTTTGGCTTTTACGGAGCAATACAAAAATGCTTGGATTTACGCAACCGGAAGCACAAAATCGCGCACCCGGCTTTACCGCCTCGGAATTACAAATAATCTCGCGGAAATATTAAATGATTTTGAGATTTACGGACAACAAAACGGGGAATGGCGAGAATTTGCGAAAGGCATCGAATATGAAGCATTTCTCGTCAAAAGAAAAAAGTGAGGTTTTTATGAAAATCAAAGAATTAAACGAATCAAAATTGCCGATTGTGAGGATTGATAAATCTTTGGACAAATATAAAAACAAAGTTCTGTTCAAAGAAAAAGTCGAAAAAGCCAACGAAGCCTTGATAAATATCGGCTTGCCCAAATCTTTGCCAAAGAATGCGAAAACTTCGGCTCAATCGAACGCATCGCCAAAGTCGGCGTCGAAGAATTAAAGGTTTTTGTCGGCGAAAGAACGGCAAAACTTGTTTTCGAGCATTTTAAAAGACAGGGAAAGACTTTGTTGCATTACTTTACAAAAGTCTCAAAAGCAAATATAAATATTTCTAGCAAAATTGATTCTGCAAATTTAACTAATATCAGGAGAAATAGAAATGATTGATGCAGTCCGAAGAATGCGGGGTGTTTTAGTTGGTCTGTTTTTATCGGTCTTTTGGCTTGCTTCGCCCTGTTTTGCCCAGAGTGAAGTGGTTTTGCAAAGTGATTTCGAGAACGGAACACAGAATTGGGAAACTCGCGGCGAAAGGGTCTCGATCAAAAGCGACAAAGAGCAGGCGGCAAGCGGGACCAAGAGTTTGCGAGTTTCGGGGCGTTCGGCAAATTGGAACGGGGCGCAATTGAACTTGTCAAAAATACTTTCGGCGGGCAGATCGTATAAATTTACCGTTTCGGTTAAACTGGCGAAAGGCGAAGCGACCGACGAAGTGAAGATGACGATGCAGCGCGGCGACAGCCAGTATGACGGCGTTGGAATTACGAATGCTAATGCTAACGAATGGACGATTCTTTCGGGAAAGTTCAAGCCTTCGGGCGGCGATCCGTATTTGCTGCTTTACATTGAAGCGGGACGCGCCAAAACCTCGTATTACATTGACGATTTTAAAATAGAATTAGCCGGCGACGATATTCCGGCGCAAACCGGCACTATTTTGCAGAACGATTTTGAAGATATGACCGCTCAAAACTGGATCGTTCACGGCGACGGCGTGCAGATGTTCAGTTCAAATGCGGCGGGCAGTCAAAGTTTGAAAGTGACGGGGCGCACCGCTTCTTGGAACGGACTCGCGCTGGATATTTCGCCGCTGTTTTTTAAGGGACGAACTTATCTGATTTCCGTTTCGGCAAGATTAATGAAAGGTCAAGCGAGTGATTCGCTGAAAATCACGATGCGGCAAACACCGCCGAAAGGCGAGGCTTCCTACGTTGCAATCACAAAGCCGACGACCGTCACGGATGGTGAATGGACTACATTGTCAGGTCAATATACGGTCACGACCAACGACAATAATCTGTTGATTTACGTCGAAGCGGACGGCGCCACGACATCGTTTTATATTGATAATTTCGCGGTTAAAGTGCCTTAAACAAATGCGTCAAGTAAATCTTTCGTCAATTACAAAATGCGCGTCTATTTTAAGCGTCCTGATTTTCGGCGCAACCCTCAGTTTTGCCCAAACGGCGCCGAAACGCACTATTTCCGCAAGTTACGTGCAGGTCAAAGGTGCCAACAACAAATTTTACAGCGAAGTTGTCGGAGCGGGTCGCGCGGCGGAAGGTTTACGCACCGATTGGATGCGGGGTTTAGCGACGGTTCATCGTGAATGCGGCTTTAAATACGTTCGTTTTCACGGACTGCTGCAAGATGAAATGGGCGTTTACCGCGAAGATAAACGCGGCAATGCCGTTTACAATTTTCAGTATATTGACGCGCTTTACGATTCGATTTTGAATATCGGAATGAAGCCGTTTGTCGAACTTGGGTTTATGCCCGAAAAATTGGCAAGCGGCAATAAAACGGTTTTCTGGTGGAAAGGAAACATTTCGCCGCCGAAAGATTTCGATAAATGGCAGAAGCTCATTCGTGAATTGGTCAGACATTGGACGGAGCGTTACGGCGAGGAAGAAGTAAAACAATGGTATTTTGAAGTCTGGAACGAACCGAATCTCGACTTTTTTTGGTCGGGCACGCAAGCCGAATATTTCAAACTTTATGACGTCACCGCCAAAGCCGTTAAAAGCGTTTCGCCGAAGTATCGGGTCGGCGGACCGGCAACGGCGGGACGCAGCTGGATTACCGAAACGATCGATTTTGCGTCAAAAAACAAAGTTCCGCTTGATTTCATCACGACTCACGATTACGGCGTCAGCGGCGTCGGCTTTGACGAAGACGGCAATCAAAAGCTCTTTCTTGTCACCGACCAAAATGCGATTACGGGCGGCGTCCGCGAGGTCAATAAACAAATAAGATCGTCGGCGATGCCGGATTTGCCGCTTCATTATACCGAATGGAGTTCGTCTTATTCACCGCGTGATCCGGTTCACGATTCGTATCTTTCCGCGCCGTATATTCTCTCAAAACTAAAAGGCGCGGCGGGGTTTGCCGATTCGATGTCGTATTGGACTTTCACCGATATTTTCGAGGAAAATGGACCTGTGCCGTCCGCCTTTCACGGCGGTTTCGGAATGATAAATTTTCAAGGTTTACGCAAACCTTCGTTCTACGCGTACCAGTTTCTCAATCGTCTGGGCAATGAAGAATTAACGTCAAACGATGCCGATAGTTGGACGACGCGCAGTAAAAACGGCGTGCAAATCCTGTTTTGGAATTTTACCCCGCCGATTACCAAAGAAAGCGACCAGATTTTCTATAAAAAAGATTTGCCTGCCAAGGATTTCGGCAAAGTTCAGGTCAAAATAGCCGATATTCCCGCCGGAAATTATCAAATGAATATTTATCAAATCGGTTATCAAGTCAACGATGTTTACACGAGCTATCTGAAAATGGGTTCGCCGCGCGATTTGAACCGCGAACAAGTCAAAGAATTAAACGATAAAAACAACGGGCAAACTATCGAAACTTTGCAGATTCGGATTGATAAGAAGCTCTTCTTTACAAAAGAGCTGAATGTCCGCGAAAACGATGTTTTTATGATTATTTTGGAAAAGCGGTAAAAGATCGAGGCAGAGAGGTTTCG
>JBDTZT010000553.1:0-3509 GCA_040005005.1 Actinomycetota bacterium | reverse complement strand
CCACATTTGGAGCGTGGTTAAAGTGTCTTGCCATTCAGCCAAAGGCAACTCCGGCAACGATTCGGTTTTCATATACATTCCTCAAAGCCGGCGGTGCGGGTGACAAAAAATTTCTCAGACCTGTTCCAAGAAATTTCATTCAACATAGCAATAATCCGATTCCTTTCCCGGCTCAAGCGATTTGATAATCGGATGATTCGTCGCGGGTCTGTTCAATGATAATTTTCATATTTGACTTTCCAAATTCCGCGATTTTCAAGATAATCAAGCCGCGCTCAACTTTGTCTTTAACTGAATTTCAGTTTTCTAGTAGCGAATTTTTTATAACTTACTTTTAGTCGGAAAGTCAATAATTATTGGGCTTTCAAACGTATTTTCGTCAAATCACAGTGGGGAATAATTAATTTCACGGAATTATTTCACGGTTTTGGCTTCGGCTTTGTCGTTTGGCTGATGCGAACGGTCAATCGCTTCGTCTTCGACCTCGCCGCCTTTGCTGATTGGAATATCTGCCGGGTTTTTGTAGTGCAGCCCGCGTTCTTCGCTGTCGAGCAATTCTCTCGGGATCAGGATTCGCTGCATCGAGGACGGCGGAACATAGCCCGGATAATCAACGCGCGAATGATAAATCGCCACCAGCGATTTGATCATTGATTCGCGTATCATCGTTAATTCTCTGAGCGTCAAATCGCATTCGTCGAGCTGGTCGTCAGAAAGAATCGCGTCGATGATTTTCGTCACGATAAAGCGGATGTTCTCAGGATTCGGTTCGTCCAGCGAACGCGCCGCCGCTTCGCAGCTGTCAGCAATCATCATTATTGCTGATTCCTTAAACTGCGGTTTCGGTCCGGGATAACGAAAATCGTTTTCCGAAATTTCATTTTCGTTTCGCGCTTCGGTCTGCGCCTTTCGCAGAAAATAATGAAGCGTCCGGGTGCCGTGATGCTGCGGAATAAAATCAATGATGCGTTGCGGCAAACCCATTTCTTTGCCGAGTTTAATGCCGTAAGTAACGTGGCTGATGATGATTTTCGCGCTCTGCGAAGGTTTCAGTTTATCGTGCGGGTTTTTACCGAGTTGGTTTTCGACAAAATGTCCGGGCGCGGCGGTTTTGCCGATGTCGTGATAAAGCGCACCAATTCGCGCCAGCAGACCGTTGGCACCGACAATGCGGCAAGCGTCTTCGGTTAATTGTCCGACCGCATGGCTGTGCTGATTTGTTCCCGGCGCACGCAGCGCAAGTTGACCGAGAACGGGTAAATCAGCGTTGGAAAGTTCGAGCAGTTTAACGTCGGTTAAAATTCCGAACATTGATTCACAAAACGGAAGCAAAACGGCGGTGACGGCGGCTGTGATCAAACCATTCATCAGACCGCAGGCGATTGCCAGTAAAATCGTGTTCAAGATAAACGGTTGCTGCGTATAGGCAATCAAAGCAACGGCTGCACCGGCACTTGCCAATCCGACGAGCACGCCGGCGATGGTCACGGATTGCCGCGAGCGGTAGCGACCGATGCCGTAAACGGCAACTGCCGAAGCAATCACCGCAAAAAGCGCGAACTCAAGACTTTTCGGCGCCAGCATTCCGGCGATCAGCGCGAGAAAAAGTCCGGTAAAAAGTGCGGTTCGGTGGTCGGCCAGCAGCGTCATCAAAAGACTTCCGGTGGCAAACGGAATCGCAAACGACCAGAGCGTCGGGTCGTTGAGCGGAGCCTTTAAATTCTGCGCGGCGGTAAATTCGGCGAGCAGGAAAAATACCGCCATCAAAGCCGTTTGAACGACGATTATAAAGCCGAACAGCGCGAAAGTTTTTTCTTCAGATAAAGTCAGGCGTGTGCCGACCTGATTATGTTGGATAAATTTCCACGCGACCCAAAACAGAGTGGAAATTATCACCAGAAGCCCGAAAAACCGGTTGATTTGTCGGCTTGATTGACTGTAACTGCGAATGGCCGAAATTTTTGAAAGAATTTCCGGCGTCACGATGTCGCCGCCATCGGCGATTTTCTGCGTTCGTTTGAGCGAAATCGTGACCGGCGGAATGGCGCCGGAGGACGTTTCACGCGCCGCTTCGGTTGCCACGCTGTCGTAATAAACGCTTGGTTCAACGAGTGATTCGGTCGCCGTATAAAATGCGTCAACTTCCTTCGGAGAAAGACTTTTTATCGAGTCAAGCCGTTCTTTGAGTTTATTTCGGGCCGCCGAAAGCGGAGTCCAATTGCTTTCGGGCATTGAAACTTTCTGGTCAACATTCGGTTTTGAACGGTCAATGACGGAAACGTCTTTTTGAAAAAACTGTTTTTCCGAATCATCGTAAATATAGCCTTCGGAACCTTCGCGCAGTGCGCTCAAAACGGTCTCGAGTTCGTTACGGCTGAAATTTCTCGATGCCAGAATCTTGCCGACCTCGGCGCCGCCCGCGCCGGTCCAATGTATTTCGCCTTTTGCATCGGAATTGGTTGCTTTGGAATTTACCGTTTTTAAGTTTGAATTATTGCTTGTTTCTCCGTGGCGTTGGAGTTTTTCCCAGGCTGAAAGAAATCGCTGGAGAGATTGTTCGGCTTTGTTCGATTCGAGCCGGAAAATCGGCGGAATTTTTTCACGCGCCGCCTGTCTTAATTTTTCGGTTTGTTCTGTATCGGTAACGGAAATATCGGCGGGTGAAATAATGCTTTCACGGGCAATGTCGCCTTCTTTGTATTGTTCGCCGGAGATGCGCCAGAGCGGATTATTGATTAAAAGCGTCGTCAAAAGACAGAGAAAGGCAAAGCCGCTCCAAAATTTTTGACCAAATGTAAATTTTTCAAAAGTCCGCGAAAAAAACTTCGTGATCGTTTTGCGGATTTTCGTTACTGGTGATGCCAATTCAGGGAAACGCTTGCTCATTACTCTTTTCGGGTTTCAGATTTCACGTTAAAACAACAGTATCTGAAACTTGAAACTTGGAACTCGGAACTTTTAAATCTTCTCCAATCTTTTCAATCAACGGCTTTAATGTAAGTGGTTGGATAGCTGAAATTGCCACACATTCAAGGTTTTTGTCAATCTCAATTTGCCGGATTAACGCATTTTTTGAATCTTCGTCCAATAAATCGGCTTTGTTCAAAACGATAATTTGCGGAATTTCATTTAATTTTAACTCGTTCAAAATCTTTTCAACCGAATCAATCTGCGCCAAACAATTCGGATTTGCCGCGTCCACCAGGTGAACGAGCAAATCGCTGTCGGAGATTTCTTCGAGCGTCGCGCGAAATGCAGCGACCAAGGCTTCGGGCAAATCGCGGATAAATCCAACTGTGTCGTTGATGATAACTTCCTGTTCGTAGGGCAGGCGCAAACGGCGCGAAGTCGGGTCTAAGGTAGCAAACATTTTCTTTTCCACATAAACTTTGCTCTGCGTCAAACTGTTCAAAAGAGTGGATTTTCCGGCGTTTGTATAACCGACAAGCGAAATAATCGGAACATTTTTCTGCACCCGGTTTTTGCGGCGTTCCTGTCGCTGCCGGCTC